>JASEGR010000009.1:8785-50578 GCA_030017955.1 Candidatus Eisenbacteria bacterium | reverse complement strand
TGACTATGACGTGACGTCATGCAGCAAGGACCCTTGACACCCACGGTTATGGGTGTCCCCAATTCGGATTATTTGAATATCTTGTACTCTATTCCTTCTTCCGTCTTGGTTTCGGGCTCTTTCTCGCGCGGGACCGTGTATCTTCCCAATAGGTTGACATTCTCGACCACGGGGGGCTCGATACCTGACAGCACCTCAACTTGCTGTTCTTTTGTCTCGAGTACAAAGTCCGGCGGAAGCGTTGTTTCATCAACCTGGACTGTGTATTTGCCCGGCCTGACATCGCCGAGATAGTACGAGCCGTCAGCTCCCGTAATTGAGTTGGCGGCAATCTTCCCGTCTCCATCGACAAGAATCACTCTGACGTTGGAGACACCCGTCCACTTCGGTTCCCCGAGGGCTCTGCCCAGAGTCTTCTCAGCTTGCCGCTTCTCTTCATCGTCCGCCGCAAGGACCGCACCGGTGACTATCCCGAAAGCTGCCACTCCAAGATTGACTTCGGTGAACATTCCCGGACGGAGAATTGCCTCCTGTGTCGCCTGAGTCGGTGTATAGATTGCCGGAAGTGTTTCCGGACGCAAGCTGACGCGCGTTTTGTAGAGATTCGACATGTTTGGGATGACATAAAGACCCTGTTTGCCGGAAGAAGTCTTTCTCCCCGAATCCGTGGTGATATCGACTTTCTCCAGACCGGGTTCTCCACACTTAAAAGCCTAAGTCAAGGGAAAAAGCCGAATCTCGTTACCCTTATTGGGAAACGGGGCGCATGGAAGGCTAGATCCGTATCCCGAAAGAGAGTGATTTTCCTTTGTAAAGATGAGAAGACCGCCTCAAAGCACAGGCTCTGTCAGCTCTTACTTCCCCACCAAAGAAGGATAGCTGACGATTGGCGGTTTTCCGTAGTTCCCGATAGACTTGTTTACGTCGATCTCAGAAATGATAATCGCCGGCGTGATGACGCTTGCGTAGTAGTCGGATCCAGGGACACTTATACCGAAAATTCCGAGATCAAACGGCATCTCGGAGGACCGGATTGGGTAGTTGTACACAAATGCATCATCCGAAGTTCCAATGATGTCCTTGAAGCACTTTATCCCCAGATTTGCGAATTCTGCCCCGCGTACGAGTTCCTCTTTCCCATCGGGATACACGCGATAAACGACGACGGGCCTGGAGAGTTTGATCTCGGTGGGGCTCGACGTGTACATGCTCATCACCATCGACTGAATATCAATGTCGCCAAGCTCTTTCGCCTCTGAGAGCGGTATGATGGACTTGATTATGTATCCGTATTTGAGGCCGTCATCCTTCACTTCCTGAATCAGCCTGTCCTTCAGCGCCCCGTATGGAGATGCTTCGCTCGATGACAGCCGGACGACACTCGGGGCCGCAGAGGTGCCGCGGAAATGGCCGTTTGATTTGTTGAATCCTTTAACGGGGGAGCGGGACATCATGAAGTTCTTCAAAATACCGTTTTCGATCAGGCTGACATCCTGGGTCCTCACTCCTTCGTCATCTACTTCATAGGAGCCAAGTAGAGCGGCACCCCCGTAGTTCTTGAGCGTCGGCTGGGCCTTGACCGAAATCGATTTTGCAGTGACCGGCAATTCCGCCTTGCTGAGGAAAGGGTTTTCTCTCTTGCCGGAAAACATGTTGAACTGGGCATTGTCACTTGCCGAGGTGCGCTCGGCCACAAGGTTGTCCACGAACCCCTGAGCCAGGATTTCGGCGGCCGCCTGGCCGGCAAATAGGACGGGGCCACTGTAATCCTCTGCGACCGGAGCATTCCTCAGTGCCGCCAGCTCCCGCATCATGGCTTCAACGTCCTTTTTGAGCGTCTCCACGGCAGGCATGCCATCGACATCGGCAAACGCATAGACGAGGAAATCCTTGAGCGGCATTCCATCCTCGGCCTGGGCGGTGGCACTGATGGACAATCTTGAAGCTACGTGAGGTTCGACGTAGACCGCTCCTTCACTGTTGACATAATAGGTGTTCTCAATCGATCTCTTAAGGGCAACTGTCGATTTTTGTATCTTATCGTTTCCCAGGAACAGCCTTGATATGTCGCCGACGGTTCTCGATAGCAAATCCCTCTTGGCATCGAAGGCGGCAGGCAGTTTCATGTTGGAGAGTTTTTCTTCCCTGGTGAAATCCGGCAGCGAATCGGAGCGGATCGTGTTCTGCAGGTAGGCTTTCTTCTTCGTGAACGTCTCCAACGCATCTTTGTAAGCGCGGTCAGTCTCAAGCCATAGCTCTCTTCGCAGCACATCGTAGTTGTCTTCAAGCGTGACCTCCGCCCTGCCGCCGAACATGCGCATCGAGAACCCCATATTCTGGAAGCTCTGGAAATGAGAATTGTCGAGATCGTAGTTCCCCACCCGCACATCCACATCCAGCTTTCGGAATCGATTCTCATCGTTACGGGTGACGGCTCCCGAATTCGCAACGATCTCCAACATTTGACAATCCTTGATAAGGTAGGAAATGAAATAAGGAGCCTCTTCGTTCTCGAGCTTGAGCTTATCCACCGACCGGGCCAATTCATCTTGCATCGCCTTGAGGAGTACCGGCGCCTCCTGTCCAAATGCAAGCGTGCTCACCAGAAAGAAAGCAACGAACACCACGACGGAAATCATTAGTTTTTTCATGTTGAAGCTCCTCTCCCTGTCCTTTCCTATTCGTTCACCGACGATGGCGGGGGCAGAATAGGCGGTTTGTCCTGTGACTTCTCCTTTTTCTGGACTTCAATCTGTGAGACGAAAATGGAAGGAGACGCTGCCGACACCGGCACGGAGCCGCTTTCGGCGCCGCACATTCCGTTGAATACCTGGATGTCTGAACCCGTGGCTTCGATTTTGTCAAACGTAGTCAGCGGGGTTCCGATGAGGTCAACTCCGCGAACCAATTGGTCGGGTCGGCCGTCAACATAAACCCTGTAGACAAGAATCGGTATAACGGTGAACGCATTGGGAATCATTCTGCCCGTCATTGTCATCCCGCCCTGGATCTCTTTGAAGACAAGTCCGAAGGGCTTGCCCCGCTCTTTGCATTCATCGATCAGCTTCTGCCGCAGCTCTTGCTCGGATAATTGCTTCTTGGAGCTGACGATCAGATTGGATTGCCTCGAGACGGGTTCCGTTCCCGGCTGGCAACGGGCGTGACCATTCGATTTTGGAAATTTCTCAATCGGGGAACGGCTCATCAGAAAACCCTTCAAGACTCCGTTTTCAATGCTGACGACCTTTTCCGCCCTTGTGCCTTCATCATCAAATTCGTAGTACCCGGACAGTTTCAGCCCGTTTATTTCCTTGATTGTAGGGTCGAAGGTTATCGACATGAAGTCCGGCAGGACCTTCTCATTGACTTTCTTCTTGAAGGTCTGACCCTCCTCTTCACTCTTCTGGCGGTGCCCTTCAAGTCGATGCCCAAGTATCTCGTGGAAGAATACTCCGCTCGCCTTGCCTGACAGGACAGCCGGCCCGGTGTAAGGATCAACGAGAGGCGCATCTCTTAGCGCCGCAAGAGTCGCAATCAGCTGATTGACTTCGGCCATGACGTGACTGTCGCTCGGCAAGTCGGACTCCTTGTATCCGAAATAGCTCAGGTAGAGAGGCAGCTCCATGCCGTCCTCTGCCTTCGCAGTCGCTGTGACCCGGAGGCGCATATAGTTGACCGGCGTCAGCAGGATCGTCCCTTCGCTACTTACAAAGTACTTGTTCCTGACTTCACTGGTGAAAGCCGCTCCTGATTCAAGGATGTTTGGATTCTTCTTGAAGGGCTCAGAGAACTTTTTCACTTTCTCAACCCACCGGTTCAGATCCACGGTGATTTCGAGGGGTTTTTCAATCTGTACGTGCGGCTCCGCCAGGGAAAAGTCATCAGACTGGTCCTCTTCTTTGACCTTCAGGTTCCTGTCGGTCTTGATCTTGGCGAGCATCCCGACCGCGTCCTTGTACGCCTTGTCAGTCCCCTGCCAGAGAAGGACTCTCAAGGCCTCCGGTGAGTCCGCGAGCGGCGCACGCATGGACCTGGGAATCATTCGCTGGTACCTGGCGAACTGGTCCCCGCGGATTTCGTGGGAATTGTCGAGCGCATACGAGCCAACCCTGACACTGATGTTCAGATATGCTTCCGAATCATCATTCTTGTACGTGATCGCGCCGAAAGAGGCCGAGACAGACTGAGACCGGACGTGGTTAATAGAATAGCTAATGTAATAAGGGGGATTCTCTCCTTTCTGCAGGGCTTCGAAATTCCTCTGAAGTTCCCCTTTCATCACCTTGAGCTGGCTCGGAAGGTCGTCGCCCTGCTTGGCAGCAGAGGCGCAAGAGACGGCAACCACAGCGAGCAAAACCCCGCTGAACCACAGAATTTTCTTTCTCATGTCTCCCCCCTTGATTGAACCAGCCGGCATGTCGATAATACTGTGGGACTTGCACGCACGCACCCTCATACAGTTTGCACACGCAAGAGCTGCATCGCGCGAGCTCCCGACGGCCGCGATCATATCACAGTCACTTCGAGATGTCCTTTCCCTCCTGCCGGATTGGGTGCCGCGAACAACAATCCACTATGCCGACAGGAATGCTCACTTCCAATTTTTGGCTCTTTCGACTATTGACATCAGTAACGGTTCGGCTATACAAATCTTCCGGATGCCAGAACGAGAGCACAAATCGGAGACTGGAAGAGTTTCGCTGTTGCCGAATGCGAGTCGGACGATTTCCGGGGAACCCGGCGGAGGGTCATAACATGTTGGTGGATCTGAACTGTGACATGGGGGAGAGTTTTGGGCACTACAACCTGGGAGATGACGAGACAATGCTGCGGACTGTCACCTCGGCCAACATTGCGTGCGGGCTGCATGCAGGAGACCCGGTGGTGATGGCGAGGACAGTGGGGCTGGCGAAGCGAAATAGGGTTTCGGTGGGGGCGCATCCCGGTTATCCGGACCTGCAAGGTTTTGGCCGCCGCGACATGGAGCTATCGGCGAATGAGCTGGAGTCCATTCTCATCTATCAAATTGGCGCATTGGCCGGCTTTGTGCGCACAGCAGGCATTCCTCTCGTTCATGTCAAACTGCACGGTGCTCTCTATAACACCGTTGCGCGGAATGCTGCGCTCGCGGAGACTGTGGCTCGCGCAATAGTTGCATTCGACCCCAGGCTTGTCGTGATTGCCTTGCCCGTCTCTGCCCTCGAGAAAGCTGCCCGGACTCTGAATCTGCGCGTAGCGCGCGAGGGGTTCGCTGATCGCGCGTATCGCGCCGACGGCACGCTTGTCCCGCGCAGTGAGCCGGGGGCTGTAATCCACGATCCAATCCAGGCAGCGGATCAAGCAGTGCGAATGGTCACCCGGAATGAGGTTGAGACAATAGATGGGCGCGTTATTCCTTTGCGCATCGAGACTATCTGCATCCACAGCGATACGCCGGGAGCGGCATGCATCGCAACGGAAGCGCGCGGGGCACTCGAGTCCGCAGGCGTCGAAGTGGTTCCGCTTACGAAGGTACTTGGGTGAGCAAATACCCTTGCATTCTGGCCGCCGGCGATTCCGCCTTCACAGTTGAATTCGGCGACCGGATGGACGAGGCCCTCAATCGCCGGGTTCGCGCACTGGATGCAACCCTGAACGCTCAGCCGTTCCCGGGGATGCTGGAGACTGTCCCCACTTACCGCTCACTGCTGGTGATGTACGACCCGCTCACGGCAGGTGAGACACAAGTCCGTGCGGCGCTGATTCGGGCATTGGAGGGATTGCGTGCTGATCGTCTTCCTGAGGGACGGCTGTTCGAAATTCCTGTGAGCTACGGCGGCACGAGCGGGCCCGATCTTGCAGATGTAGCGGCCCACTGTGGGATGACACCATCGCAAGTCGTCCGTCTCCACACTGAGCCGGCCTACCGCGTGGCGATGCTGGGATTCGCACCGGGATTCTCTTACCTTTTTGGCTTGCCACGAGTTCTTGCCACTCCTCGTCTGACGACTCCGAGAACGCGGGTGGAGCCGGGAAGCGTTGGCATCGCCGGTCTCCAAACAGGCATATACGCGCTGCACACGCCTGGAGGCTGGCGCATTATCGGGCGGACGCCGACGTCACTCTTTGACCCTGACAGTGACGATCCATTCGTCCTCCACGCAGGCGACCGGGTGCGCTTTCTACCAGTAGATTGATCCGGAAAATCTGGAGCTTCTCATGCACTGCGGAGATCGCATGCTTGAAGTTGTCCGGGCAGGATTGCTCACAACGGTTCAGGACTCGGGCCGTGCCGGTTGGGCGCGCTTTGGAGTTCCGCCAGCCGGTCCGGCCGACCCGTTCGCGTTGCGGGCGGCCAACATTCTCGTGGGCAACGATCCCGGCGTCGCCGGGCCAGTGCTTCGCGCATCCTGCGAATGTCTCATAGCTGCATGCGGAGCGGAATTCGAGATATCGGTGGGAAACTCTCCACTGCCGGCCTGGTGTTCAGCCCCGGTACCTGCCGGATGCGAGATCCGCTTCGGTGAACGGCGGAGCGGCGCCCGCGCCTATCTCGCTATCTCAGGGGGCATCGCTGTCAAAGACTTTTTGAATTCGCGGGCTACTTACTTGACGGGCGGGCTCGGAGGTCTTGAAGGCCGCCCGCTGCGGACAGGAGATAAGCTGCCGCTCGGTCCGATGAAGGACAATCCGGCGCTCTGTGCAGGGAAAACCTGGCCCCGCTCAGCCCGGCCTCTCTATTCGCCTCACCCAACATTGCGTGTCGTGCTTGGACCGCAGGATGATTGCTTCACAGCAAAGGGATTGGCAACGTTCCTCAACTCTGAATACGAGGTCACTGCGGCTTCCAACCGGATGGGCTGTCGGCTTCGGGGCCCACTGGTGGCCCACCGCAATCAGGTTGATATTGTCTCCGATGGAGTAGTCACCGGCAGTGTTCAGATTCCGGGGGACGGCCAGCCAATCGCACTGATGGTCGATCATCCGACAACCGGGGGCTATCCCAAAATCGCGACCATCATCCGGGCCGACCTGCCGCTCACGGCCCAGTGCCTGCCTGGCGATCATGTTCGGTTTGAAGCAGTCAGTATCGCCGAGGCCCAGGCCGTCCTGCGCACTCAGATGTCGATACCCATTGACAATCCGGCAATCTGAAACTATATTGAATTCTTGAAGAGTGTTTCCCTGGCCATTGAGCGGGCGATGCCCTCCGTGGTCCCACCGGTGCTGGCTCTCACTGCTCGTTGGACCTGCAAGAGCAGGTCACATCCCCCATTTATCCTGTTGATTTTGCGTCTTAACCACCCCGTTGCGCCTCGGATTTCTGCCCAGGCCGAATTCCCTTGAGTTTGGCGGGAATTCATGGTAAAATTAGCTGTTGTATATCACTTGAATGCCTACAAGAATCCCTCCCGAAGAGATTTTGGCAACTTGCTCAAGGAAAAGGAGAGAGAGATGAAACGTTGTGCCAGGACCGCAGGCTCGCAGCAAAAGGCTTTAACCCTTTCAATTTTCAATAGATACGCCCTAGTTCTTCTGACTCCCTTCGCCGTCCTAGCCCTGATCGCTTTGTTCATCCCGACAGCTCTGTCTCCGGCCCCGGAGAGGAGTCCGGGTGCCAGCTTTTTCCTGTCAGAGGCGTTCTCATTACCTGCTTCCAGCCCTTCGGCACAAGCATCGGGCGGGGAGAACCTGAAATCCTCACAAGATAGGCCAGTTCTCATGCCCCTTGACCCGGACCTTGTTCAGTCTTATCACGCTCGCGGACTTAAGGTCCCTTACGCCCGAACAGAGGCCGCGTTTGTCTCTCAACCCGGTTCCAGAGTTAATCGCGTTCAAAGACCGGCACAGTTGAACGCGACCAGTACGACAACGCTCAAGGCACTCGTCATCCTTGTCAAATTCACGACAAACCCGCCCGGAGGGCCAGCGACCAGGTACTCCCCCGGGGTCTTCGACAGCATGATTTTCGGGACAAGCTACATTCGCGGGGGAGCAGACACAACCACCAATCGCACACTAAAGAACTTCTTGAAGGAAATCTCCTATGACAACGTTGACATAGTTACGTTAAACCTTCCCAGCAGTGTTGGATGGGTGACCGTACCGAATGCATACACCTACTATTGCCAGAACGACGGTATCCACGATAACGGTTTTGGGCCATATCCGACCAACGCTCAGGGACTGACAAGACATGCCTGTATAGCTGCCGACCCACTTGTTGATTTCTCGCAATATGCAGTCGGTGGTGTTGTTCAGAACCTTTTCATAGTTCATTCGGGGACCGGGGCAGAGTGGAGCGGTGACCCAGCAGTTATCTGGTCCCATGCCTGGGGTCTTGGGAGTTACGCTGTAACGCTGGATGGAGTCACAATAGATGACTATTCAATGGAGCCTGAGTGTGGAGGCAATACGACCGGTTATGGCGGTGCAGTTACAGGACCATTCCTCCCGACGGTTGGGGTTTATGCTCATGAGTTTGGACACGTACTCGGCCTGCCCGACGAATATGATTACGGTTATCAATCACAGGGCACTGGCCGGTTCAGTCTCATGGCAGGCGGAAGCTGGAATCGTCATCCCAACGTCTATCCGGACAATGCGGGAAACGCGCCTGCTCATCCAAGTGCTTGGGGAATTGCTGAGCTTGGCTTCGTCACACCAACAGCGATCACCCAAAGTACAACGGGGGTGACTCTCCCCCCCATCAAGAATACTCCAACAGGTTCGATGTTGAAGGTCGAACAGTGGGGCACCTCTGGCAAGGAATATTGGCTCCTTGAGAACAGACAGCAGTTGGGATTTGATCAGGGATTCATAAGGATGACTGCCAATGCGCACGGTCTGCTTATTTGGCATGTGGACGAGAATGTTTTCGACAGAACATACTGGCGGCCGAATGAAGCGGAGTGTGTATCGGGCGGCGTATATGTTGGAAAGATGAACTGCAAGTGCGGCTTGCTTCCACCAAATGGTTCAAATGGAGAGAAGTGGTACGGCATTTCCGTTGAACAGGCGGACGGCCTCTATGAATTGGAGCTCAACTTATCTGGCGGAAACGCAGGCGATTTCTATTCATCATTTTCCGGAAAAACCACCTTTAACGCTTCTACTACCCCAAACAGCAGCTCCTACTATGGATGTAACAGGTATGTTGCGGTGACGAACATAGCCGAGGCAGGAGGCAATATCACGCTCGACATAACTCCGGATGCTTATCCGCCTCTGGCCGTTGTCGTTTCTCCAAACGGCGGGGAATCCTGGCTTTCGGGGACCAGCCACGATGTTACGTGGACAGCCACAGACAGCACGGTTGTTGATTCGACAAGCATCTACCTTTCGACGGATGGCGGGGCAACCTATCCGGTCACTCTGGCTCACGGAGAAACAAATGATGGAATCTATTCCTGGACAGTCTCGAATCTTCCGTCAACCCAGTGCAAGATAAAAGTAAGGGCGTACGACCGCGCCCTTAACACAGGTGAAGATGTGAGTAATGCCGTGTTCACAATCCAGGACGCCTACTCCCCGTCCGTCACCGTCCTGACACCAAATGGCGGCGAGACCTGGACCAGCGGAACGTTGCACTCCGTTACCTGGACCGTTACCGACGCAACTCCGGGCGACACAGCAAGCATCCACATCCTCTTCTCAACGGATGGGGGAGCAACCTATCCGGATACTGTCGCCAGGAACGAAGTGAACGATGGAAGCTTCTTCTGGCTCCTGCCTGACACATCCGTGAGTCAGTGCAAGATAAAAGTGGAAGCATACGACAAGACACTCAACATGGGTCAGGACGTGAGCGATTCGCTCTTCACGATCGAAAAGTCGGTAGGTGTCGTCTCAAGGATCGATCCCATACCGGCTCGATTCGAGTTTGCACAGGCCTATCCGAATCCGTTCAACAGCGAGACAATCTTCAGGATCGCTCTCCCAGCTGAAGGAGATGTGCACCTAGCCGTGTTCGACACGAGAGGCAGACTGGTCAGGACGGTCCTGGATCAGAGAGTCAATGCCGGGTGGCACAACTTGACCTGGAACGGAAGAGACGACAGGGGAGCCGAGCTTCCGGCCGGGGTCTATCTTGCAAAGCTTCTCTCTGGAAGCTTCGTGAGCACGAAGAAAGTCGTCCTGCTGAAATAACGAACGACCCGCGCAGCATGACATTGAAAAGGGAAGGGCAAAGCGCTCTTCCCTTTCTTCTTGGAATCGTGACAGTTCATGCTCGTTGAAGCGATGGGCATTCTGCCGGATTCAGCCCCAGCGTTGTCGAATGAGACTTCCAGCACAATGGTTAGACGATGTCTCTTAGGACGGGAGACCTCGTGGCTGTCCGCTGCTGCAACTTCGAAGCAAAGTGACCATCCGCAAAGTCCTTGACCGCTTCCCCCACGGTGGATAAGATAAAGATATGAATGATCGGGCCGCGTCTAGCTCGGCAGTCCCCTCCGAGAAATCCTCTCAGCAAGAAAAGAGATGGAGCCATCCAGGAGGAAAACTCGTCGAGCTTGGATCCCACACCCTCAAGCAATATGAGTTACTGGCGATTTTGATCGGCTCAGGCACAGCAGGGCGCCCCGCGACCAGCATTGCGAATGCAGTGCTCGACATTTATATCGGCCTGTACGGAATCCACCGGGAAGCCACCGTTGAGGATCTAGCCAAGATAGCCGGTCTCGGCCGTCGGAAGGCATCACGCATTATGGCAGCGATTGAGATTGGCAGAAAACGTTATCGCGCCTACAAATTGAGCTGGTCAAGCCCAAGTATTGAAGATGGTCTTTTTCAGACCCCTCAACCGCCGTCAGATTCAGAGCCGCAGCCCAAAGAACCCGATGATGTAGACCTGCTTGCCACAATTATCGGCTCGGGGGTGCGCGGACGACCACCGAAAGTAATCGCCAAAGATCTTCTTGCCCGGTTCGATGGCACCATTCTGGGACTTTTCGGACAGTTCTTGGGCGAGGAGCTCCGCATCAAGGGGCTGAACTCTGTAAAGATTATCCGCATCATCGCTGCACTTGAGGTTGGTAAACGAGTCGCCGACGCTCTGTCGTGAAATCCAAGAGACGAGTCAAGCAAGCACCGGCCCCCTCTTCCGCTCGAGACCCAAAACACATAAGCCAGCAGATACCTCCGTTAGCCCACACGCCAATGTACGTTTGGCACAAATTCTGGGGAAGAAAAACCTGGAATGTTGTGGGTGAATACATCAAAACCTACTGTCCTGAGGGCGGAATAGTTTTGGATCCGTTCGCGGGTAGTGGGGTGGTCGCGATGGAGGCACTCAGAGCAGGCCGGAAGGCGATTGTCTGCGATCTCCTTCCGATTGCTGCTGAAATTACCCGCCTTACGATAAAGCCCATCGATCTGGAGCAGTTGAGACAAGCTTTTGAACGAGTTGAGAAACGTGCGAAAGGTCGCATTCTTAAACTATACGAGACGAGCTGCCGTAAGTGTCGCCACACATTCCCGTTTACCTGCGCTGTTTGGGACGGCGGCCAGTGCGTGGAAATCCGGTACGAGGCTTGTCCATCCTGCGGCGATCGGCAGGAAAAGGATTGCGGCCCAAATCGAGCTGACAAAGCTCTTCTTGAGAAGATTGAACGTATGCGGAGTAAGGCCTGGTATCCGCGCAACCGGCTCTACTATCCCGATGGCACGCCGTTCAAAGAGAAACAGCAGTACGAATCGCTTGATCAACTTTTCACAAAGCGAAACCTGACCGCGCTTGCCTGGCTGATGGAGGCTATCGAAGACGAGCCCAAGCGCGACCTGCAGGATTTCTTGAAGATTGCGTTCACATCGATGGTGCATCTGTGCACAAATATGTGTCCGATCTCAGAAGCCGGACACTTCACTCCGTTTAGTTCAGCCTGGATACATCATAGCTACTGGTACCCTTCGGGACCCCATATGGAACAGAATGTCTGGGAAAAGTTCGAAAGCGCCGTGATGGGACATCAGGGGCTTATCAGGGCAAAGGAGGAATCCAACCGATTCTTCTCGTCAATTCGGATTGGAAAGACGGTTGAGGAGGTGCTTGAAGACCGGGCAGATGTGTACATCCATGGTGGTGATTGCCTGGACTTGATGAAAGAGATGGCCGAAAATCACGGTCAATGCGTGGACTATGTCTTTACCGATCCGCCTTACGACGCGTCTGTGCAATATGGGGAGCTGGCCTATCTTTGGGTTGCCTGGCTTAAGAAGAACGCCGATTATCTGGACAGGATCCTTGCGAAGGAAGTTGTCCGAAACGAACGTCAGCACAAGCCGTTTGATGTGTATCACGCCCTCCTCCGTAATGCGTTTCGAAGGATGCATGATGTGCTTAAGCCTGATGCTCATCTGACATTGACCTTCCACAATCCGACGTTCAAAGTCCGAAATGCAACGATCTATGCATGTGTCATGGCAGGCTTGGATTTGAAGAAGATCTACCATCAAGAGCTGGCGCGTCCTTCGGCAAAGTCCCTTTTGCAACCCTTCGGCTCTGCTCAGGGTGACTTCTATCTTCGATTCCACAAACCAAAGACCACGGGAAAGGCGGTTCCTCCCGAGGAAATAGATGCCGCACGGTTTGAGCGCATCGTGTTGGAAACAGCCAAGCGTGTGCTTGCTGAACGCGCCGAGCCAACGCCTTATACGATTCTCATCAACGCGATTGATCCGGAGCTGGCCAAAAATGGCTACTTCTCTGAACTGCGAGCTGGATTGGACGTCAAGACCGCACTTGAAAACCAACTGGACCGGGAGTTCATTCTGGTTTCTGTGGCTATTGGAGGGACTGAAGGCAAAGCATGGTGGTTCAAGGATCCCTCAAGCATCCCGCGTTTGCAGACCGTGCCGCTCTCGGAGCGAGTTGAACAGACAGTTCTGAGGAAGCTTCAAGAACGGGGGCGAGTCACTTTCACTGATATGTGGAAGGCAATCAGCGAGGAGTTTCCGAATGCCCTCACCACGGATTCTATCAGCATTAAGGAAGCCCTCGAGGCGTATGCCCGACCTGTAGGCAAGGGCGAATGGATGCTGAAGCCCGAATATAACCGCGAGACGATCAGAAGGATGCATACTCGAATGATCATCGTCCTGGCCGAAGTCGGCAAGGCTCACGGTTACGAGATATGGATAGGCCGCAAGGAACAGGGAGACCCGCTGGCAGAGGGGTTCTCTGACCGGGAAGGAGAACTGCGGCAGTTCGTTTCCAAATCGTCGCTCCAAAAGCTCAGCAATGCCAAGAATCTCGACGAGGTTGAGAATATTGATGTCCTGTGGCTCAAAGGTGGCGCGGTGGAAGCTGTTTTCGAGATTGAGACAACCACTTCGATGACCGAAGCTCTCAAGCGAGGGTCCAACGTAGATTCCTCGGTTCCCAAATATCTAGTTACTCCCTTTGAACGAAGAAATCAATTGGCTCGCAAGCTTCGCTCTCCTTTATTCGGTGAGCGATACCTGGCAGATTCTTGGAAACCTGTCTTTTTCGAAAATCTTGAGCAGGGATACCAGAAACACCGTGGAAAACTCGACGTTGACGCGATCGTTGCGACAAGCCTCGACAGACCTATGGCGGGACAAGTGAAGGACAGGTCTCAGCTCAAGTTAGGCCTGCCCGAGTCAGCCGGAGGGAAAAAACTTCCGGGTAGAAGGTAGCCTCTACGTATCTTCGCGGAATACCCCCGTGCACGGGAAACATACACCTTGAAACTTGTAATAGCGATCTACGGCGATTTCCCGCTCTGGAACTATCCCGAGGAAAGAGTCCACGAAATTGAGAAAGTGCTTGCCGGCGGCACAGTGCATCATCTCAAGAATGCAGAAAATCTCGCCGGGGAACTCAGGGATTCGGACATAGCATTCGCCTGGCGGATTCCGCGGGAGGCATTCCTTGGCGCGCAAGAGCTCAAATGGGTTCACTGCTCCGGAGCGGGGGTCACCGGCCTCTTGTTCAGGGAGCTGGTCGAGAGTAACTGCATATTGACGAACTCAAAAGGCATCCAGGCGATTCCTATTTCCGAACATGTCTTTTCATTGATGCTGGCCTATTCGAGAAAGATCAACAGGGCTCTCGAGGCACAGCTTGAGGGAAAGTGGGGAAGAATCGATCTCTGGACTCAGCCGCCGGAACTCGGCGAGCTTTTCGGTAAGACGATAGGGATAATCGGCTTTGGGGGCATCGGCAAAGAAGTCGCACGGAGAGCCAAAGCTTTCGGCATGAGAGTGCTTGCCGTAAGGAAAACCCCAGATCTCCACACTGACGCTGAGGATTCCACCAGGCCGTTTCAGACAATCGGGCAATCAGAAACTCTGCAAGGACAGAGCTTGCACCGCGCGGGCGGTCAGGATCAAGACACGGAAGCTCTAGGAGATGAAGTCTTCGGCACCGCGAGGCTGAAGGAAGTCCTTGCCCGGTCAGATTACGTCCTTGTTTTAGTTCCGCACACAGCCGAAACGAGAGGAATGTTCGGAGAGAAAGAGTTCCGCTCAATGAAAAAGGGGCCTTTCTTCATCAACGTTTCAAGGGGTGCGGCCGTCAAAGAAGAAGCCCTCGTAACGGCCCTCAAGAAAGGCTGGATAGGGGGAGCGGGGCTTGATGTTTTTGAGAAGGAACCGCTCCCGGAAGGAAGCGAGCTCTATCGTCTGCCGAATGTGATTCTCACTCCTCACGTCGCGGGAGCTTCTCCTCTCTACTGGGAGAGAGTGACCGCGTTGTTTCTCGAAAACCTGAAACGATTCCTCGGCGGAAGGCCCCTCCTCAATCTCGTCGATAAGAGAGCCGGATACTGATAATCCCGCTTGGCTTAGTCGTCTTTTTGTGGTAGTATATCTGCATGTTCACCAGCCGGGGCACTATCTTTCTTTCCGCTTTCCTTCTAACCCTTGTCCTTGCAAGCTTCTGCTTTGGCTATACCACGCGAAATATTGTTCTCGTTGTCATCGACGGCGCCAGATATACAGAGACTCTCGGCGATCCTGCCCACAGGTATGCTGACAAAATGTACAACCTGAGCCTTCAGGGATCGGTGCTAACAACTTTCGCCAACAACAATATTACATTGACCGACCGGGCGGTCCCCGCAATCTGGTGCGGGGCTTGGACTGCGCCGAGGGATACTGTCATAGGCGGGAAGAGCACCCAGTACACAATCATCCCGACCATGTTTGAGTATTACAGAAAGCAGCTTTCTGCTCCCGGGGACTCCGTTTGGTACGTCGCAAAGTACTTTTCAAGCCCGTGGTTATTCAGCTATCACCCCGACTACGGGCCTTCATATTGGGCGACGTATTGGAGCCAGGGGTCAACCGACTTGAATGTCTGGAGCTACACATCACAGATTATGGATGTCTACCACCCCAGATTCTTTGAAGTGTACCTTGCCGGCGTGGATGCAGCAGGCCACTCGGGGAATTGGACAACTTACCAGACGGCAATCTCCACAGCCGACAGCATTGTGGATATGCTCTGGCAGAAGATTCAGACCGATCCATTTTACAAAGACAAGACAACGATGTTTGTGACCAATGATCACGGAAGGCACACCACCGATTTCACAAGTCACGGGGACGGTTGCACCGGATGTCGTCAGATAATGTTCCTTGCGATCGGCCCCGACATAAAGGCCGGATACACTTCATCCGCCTACCATTCAATTCCGGACATTTGCCCCACCATCGGGAAACTGGCAGGTTTCACGTCAGAGCATTCCACCGGCCATTCGATTGATGAAATCTTTGTTACCGTTGACACTAATGTGACGTTCTTTGATGGAAACAGCGTGCTCACTCTCTTCCAGAACAATCCCAACCCGTTTAAGGGATCAACCGATATCGCCTATGAGCTTAGTAGACAGGGACATCTTGTTCTCGATGTTTTCGACATAGAAGGAAGGAAGCTGACAACCCTTCTTGATGAGGTGAAGATGCCCGGAAGAGATGCGCTCACCTGGCAGGGGAAAGACAGCTCGGGCAGAAATCTTCCAAGCGGCATCTACATATTAAGGATGACGCTTGACGGAAATTCCACTTCAAGAAAACTTGTTGTTCTGAGATAACCCCCCGCACCACCCCACATCTCTTGATTCTCTCCCCTGGCGGAGAGGTCTCAAGCATCACTATCAACCTAGAGTCATAGTCTTGAACCTCTCCCCCGATGGGAAAGGTCTCAAGCACAACCACCAACACAGAATCATATCTTGATCCTCTCCCCTGGGGGAGAGGTTGGTGAGGGGGTATTCAATATCCAGCTACCGAAGACCCTTCCCTGCGCGGATCCCTGGCGCCAAACAGCAGCCCGTGCTTCTCATCAACCAGAATGGCATGTACCTCACCTATGAACCCGTCTTTTTCAATTCTCACGGTGTGACCTCTTGCGGTCAAACCTTCGACAACATCTCCGGGCACGCCGAGAGGTTCGATTTGAAGCTCATCGGGGAGCCATTGGCTGTGAACGCGCGGGGCAATCACTGCATCCTGAATGTTCATGCCGTAGTCGATTACATTCAGAATCACCTGACAGATTGCCGTAATGATCTTTGACCCGCCTGGTGAGCCGATCACGAGGAACAGCTTCCCATCCTTCGTCACGATCGTTGGAGTCATCGAGCTGAGCATTCGTTTCCGGGGCTGGATTGCATTCGCCTCGGCGCCGACGAGGCCGAACATGTTCGGTGTTCCCGGTTTCACGCTGAAGTCGTCCATCTCGTCGTTCATCAGGAAGCCTGCACCATCTATGACATAGAGCGACCCATAACCTGCATTGAGTGTATAGGTGTTGCTGACGGCATTGCCCCATTGGTCAACCACGGAGAAATGAGTGGTCTCCGTCGGTTCTGTCCTTTTCCCGCCGAATTGTGCCAGCCAAGCGCTATCTCCGTGAACGACTTCGCTGCCGGGCACGTGGCGGCCTGGATTGATCCGGGCGCGAATCTTCCTCGCATACTCTTGAGACATCAACCTTGCCAGGGGGATGCGAATGAAATCGGGGTCGCCCAGGAAGAATGCTCTGTCCGCATAGAGACGGTTTGATGCTTCGGCGAAAGTGTGAATGAACGCGGAAGAGTTGTGGCCCAATCCCGGGACGCTGTCCTGCTCCAGAATGTTGAGAAGTCCAATCCCAGACGGAGAAATCTGAAAAACCGCTAGTTGGAGTTTATGTATATCGTCCCTTGTCTAGCATTGCCGCTGTTAAGGGTAGTAACGTCCGTGACCATGTCGGCCGCCGTGAAGAAATTCTCATTCACAACCCAATCCTTGTATGCCGCGACTGATGCCGGCAAGCTATTGGGGTCGTCAAAAATGTAGGTCGGATTACCATTCTGCCCTATGAAGAAGTTTTCGTCGGCATCGCCCGGAACAACGATGTACTTCACCGGATTGCCAAACCCACTATACTTGAAAAGCATGTAGTTACCCTCGCCCCGCGAAACGCCCTTGGCGACTATCTTGGCATCGCCGATTATGTACTTGAACTGAAATTCATTTCGCTCAGCATTCCCGGCAACATTGCACCTGAGATTGTACTCGGTCTGGGGGGTCCCCGTGTCGTAGTCAACGCTGTAGGTCATGTCCACAGTCAGGTCCTTCGAAGCCGTTCCATATGACATTGAAGCAACGCCGTATTCATTCTTCAGCGGCTGATCGCTCCAGATCCAGCCCAGTATCGCGTTTACCCCGTCGCTTGTCTCCTTCAGGGCTATCGCACACTTATTCGCCGTATCATTTACCGCTTTGTTGCAGAGCATCTTCTGCAATTTGCCGAAAGGCGGAGTGATTTCCTGCTCTGCGATTGACTGGACGTCTTTTGCCGTCCCGGTGTAAACCTGATCAACATCAATGAGCAGTTTGTAAAGATTGGCACGATCCACCTTGCCCTCATCTCTTGAGCTTAGGAACTCTCGTAGTGAATAATAAACGTGATACAACGGATTCCCGGAGCCCCACTCGGGGGTTGCCGCGGCCCGGACATTATGGCTTTGAATAGTCGTTGCAGCCGAAGGCGCGGGTTTGAACACCGGCGTTGTGCTTGACGCATTCGTATAGAACAGGTAAGTCCCTAGAGAACTCTCTGGGGCACTAACCTTTTCTTTCCCGCAGCCAATAAGTATCCCGACCACAAATAGAACAAGAACCCTGCAAACCAACCGCATTCTTCCCGTGTTATTCATAGATTTCTCCCTCCCCGGAAGCCGGTTCAAATCCGCATCCCGGCATTCCCCAATGAGTTATTCGTCATTCTGCGAATAGTCTTTAGGGGTTTCCCGAACTGCCCCCTCAACCTGTTGCGTCAAAACAAGAAGTATCTGAACGGTGATTCGTTGCCTCAAAAATAAATGTATCTGAAATTTGACTTTGGAACTCAGAGTGTTAGACTTGTCAGGTTTCGGTACAATATGAGGGGAGCACTTAGACAGCGAAGAGGTCCGTCGGTGTACGTGCTTCGGAGAGTGAAGCATTCGCAGGGGGAGGAGTGATCATGAAGAAGTTATTGGTGCTTTTCATCATCAGTATCGTCCTGTTCTCGTCAGGTTTGCTTTGTGCCTTCGAGAATTTCAAGGCTGTCCAGGACAGCGTTGTTGAACACACTTTGAAGAACGGCCTGAGGATAATAATTCTCCCCAGAAGAGAGGTCCCGGTTGTCTCGCTCGCGACGTACGCGGACGTGGGATCGGTGAACGAGACAAAGGGCATAACCGGCCTGGCGCACATCTTCGAACACATGGCCTTCAAGGGAACAACATCAATCGGCACAAAGGATATCAAGAAGGAAATCAAGGCGATGGACAGGCTTGATGATGCCTACCTCTCCCTTAAGGACCCGCTCAAGCGCAAGCAGGGCTCGGGCGAACAGGCCGATGCTATGCGCGTCGCAAAACTCGAGAAGGAATTCGAAGAGGCGGAGAAAGATGCAAGCAGTTTTGTGATAGACAATCAATTCGGCCAGATTGTCCAGGAGGCAGGCGGAGTTGGACTCAACGCTTGGACGTCGGCAGACGCCACGGTTTATCACTACAGCCTTCCCTCGAACAAGCTCGAGCTTTGGATGAGCCTGGAATCGGATAGATTCCTGAACCCGGTCCTGAGAGACTTCTACAAGGAGAAGCGAGTTATCATGGAAGAAAGGCGCATGGGGGAAAGCAATCCGATTGGCAAGCTCATCGAGGAGTTCCTCGCTATGGCATACAAGGCGCACCCCTACGGAGAACCCACCATAGGTCACATGAGCGACCTTGAAACAATAACCAGGCAGGAGGCACAGCGGTTCTTCAACACCTACTATGTCCCAAGTAACCTTGTGATCGGTATTGCCGGGGATGTTGACCCGAAGGAAGTCATGGGGCTTGCTGAAACCTACTTCGGCAGAATCCCGGCAAAACCAAGACCCGAACCCGTTGAGACCGTCGAACCCCCTCAACAGGGTGAGAGAAGAGAGGTTATGGAGGAGGAGTCTCAGCCAATCATTGTGATCGGATACCACAAGGGGAGCGCAACCGACAAGGATGCCGCAGTGTTTAGTGCAATAGCGGACATCATGAGCAATGGCAGGACCTCCCGTTTGTACCGAAGTCTCGTAAGAGACAAGAAGGTCGCGACAATGGTTGGGGGCCTCTCCAACGAGCCCGGTAAGAAGTACCCGGGGCTCTTCATATTCTACGGCTTCCCGGCCCCCGGACGCACGAATCAGGAGGTTGAAGAGGCCATAGATGAACAGACAGTGAAGCTGAAAACCGAACTCGTGGACGAGGCGACACTCAGGAAGGCGAAGACGCGGGCAAGAGCAGATCTGCTGCGTGAGCTTTCTTCAAACATGGGAATGGCTACAACGCTGACGGAATATGAAGCGGTGACGGGTGACTGGCGGAACCTGTTCAAGGAACTGGACCAGATCGATGCGGTCACAGCAGAGGATATAAAGCGGGTTGCAAATGAGTGCTTCGTAAAGAGAAACAAAACGGTCGCTGCAATAGAGAAATCGAAAGAACCGGAGTAGGAGAACGGACCTTCCCCTCACCAACCTCTCCCCAACGGGGAGAGGCTAATGGGGTGCGGGGGTCAGGCAGCACGTCGCTGGAGGGAGGAATGAATATGAGAAAGCTAGTTCTCGCGCTGTCTCTATGCTTTTTGGTTGTTTCAACGGCTCTTGCCCTTGCGGGGAATGCAAAACGCTGGGACAAACTGGTTTTTCCTCCCCAGAGAGAGCTCAATATTCCCGAGCCCCAGCGTTCTGAGCTTCCCAACGGATTTGTCCTCTACCTTCTGGAGGACCATGAGCTTCCCCTGATTTATGCGCATGCGATCATAAAAACCGGCGCAAGATGGGAGCCGGAAGACAAAGTGGGTCTTGCTTCGATTACCGGAACAGCCATGAGGACCGGGGGCACTGCCGCCAGGACCGGCGATGAGCTTGATGACGAGCTCGAAGCCCTGGGCGCATACGTGGAGACCGCAATCTACACCGAGCAAGGCGGCGCTTCCATGTCCGTGCTCAAGGAGGATGTGGACAAGGGGCTCTCAATACTTGCAGACGTCCTGCAGAGCCCGGCTTTCAGAGAGGACAAGATCGAGCTCGCGAAGATTGAGGAGAAGGATGCAATTGCAAGAAGGAATGACGATCCGAGCGCTGTCGCCGACAGGGAGTTTAACAAACTGATTTACGGAGAGCATAGCCCCTACGCCAGGACAACAGAATACGAGACAATTGACAGAATCAAAAGAGACGACCTTGTCGCTTTCCACAAGCGGTATTTTGTTCCGAACAACGTGATTCTTGGAATTGTCGGTGACTTTGACTCTGCAGAGATGAGAAAGAAAATAGAAACCTACTTCGGAAGCTGGAAACGTCAAGACTCAGAGCTGCCCCCTCTTCCGGAGGTTACTTATAAGTTCCGCAATCAAGTGTGTCTAATCGACAGGCCCGAAGTCAATCAGACAAACGTTAGACTCGGACATATCGGGGGCAAGATGAACGATCCGGACTACTTTGCCCTTCAGATTGCCGGAAGAATTTTTGGCATGGGCTGGACCTCCAGGCTCAACACCAACATCCGCTCCCAGGGAGGGCTTGCCTATGCCGTCTGGGGATACTGGGGGGCGAGTTATGACTACCCCGGGGTTTTTGAAATCGGGGGCGGGACAAAATCAGATCAGACCGTACACATGATAACGGCTCTCAAGACAGAACTTGAGAAGATGACGACATCCGAAGTCACGGACAAGGAG
The DNA here is from genome assembly GCA_030017955.1 of Candidatus Eisenbacteria bacterium. Classification (NCBI taxonomy): domain Bacteria; phylum Candidatus Eiseniibacteriota; species Candidatus Eiseniibacteriota bacterium. The sequence continues at coordinate 29,377 of JASEGR010000009.1, read as the reverse complement.
CTCAAGACTGCGAAGGACGGCATCCTCAATTCATTTGTGTTCAACTTCGACACCAAGGCAAAAATCCTGGAGCGTATCATCAACTATGAGTACTTCGGCTATCCCAAGGACTTCATCTTCAGGTACAAGGCAAATATTGAGAAAGTCACAAGACAGGATGTCCTGAGAGTTGCGAAACAGCATTTCCATCCCGGGGAGCTTGTGATCCTCGCAGTCGGAAATGAGACGGAATTCGCAAAAACGCTTTCTTCTCTGGGGCCGGTCGCCGAGATTGACATCACAATTCCGGAGGCGGAGGAGGAGCCGCTTCCGGAACCCACGCCCGAGACAATAGATAAGGCAAAGGATATTCTCAAACTGTGTTTGGCGGCAACGGGCGGGAAGAATGTAGGCGCCGTGAAGGACATCACCGAGACCTCAACCCTGACCGTGCAGACCCAGGCGGGGAGTCTTGAGGTGGACATAAAGACGGTGATCAAATTCCCCGACAGGATATTCCAGTCTGTGAAGACTCCAATGGGCGAAATGGTGAAGGCATACGATGGGAGAATCGGCTGGATGAAGAGCCCGAGGGGCACCGAAGAGCTCAATGCAGAGAAGCGTCTGGACCTGCTGTCAACCATCAAGACTTCCCACATATACATACTCCAGAACTTTGAAAAAGAAGCTATACTTCCGCAGTTTCTTGAAGAGGTGGAAGAAGGCGGCAAGACATATCAGATCATACTGATCAGGATTGGACTTGAAGATAAGCCCCTAAGAATCTATGTGGAAAAGCAGACGGGGATCATTTCCAGGACAGTGGAGAGCCAGGGCTTGATGGGACTGCCTGGAACTCTTACTTCCACGTACTCCGATTTCAGGGATGTCAAGGGAGTTAAGTTTCCATTCAGGACAATCATAGAAAAGGATGGCACAAAAGCCGGGGAGACCAACGTCAAAGAGGTCAAGTTTAACTCGGCCGTCCAGGATTCAGTCTTCGTTATCAAATAGCAGAGCTTAGATCTGCGATGCCAGCCCGAAGAGCCCGGGCTTTCGCAAACATCACGGAATCATGGAAACGGCGGCATCGGGCATCAGAACTGGGAGCGGGAATAGATTGAACCCCAGAGGCCGACTGTCTCGTCGGCGCTGCCCGAGGCGATGCACTGGCCTGCCGGATCGAAACAGACTGAAAAAACGCGTTTGGCATGCTGTCCGGGAGTGCTGATCAACGTTCCATCCGGCGTGCTCCACAGCGCGATAGTGTTGTCAGAGCTGCCCGAGGCGATGTATTTTCCGTCCGGGCTGAAACTGACAGAGTTGACTGCATCCGAATGACCTTCGAGTGTCCTGGCTAACCCGCCCTCCGGAACTTTCCAAAGCATAACCATATTATCCGAACCTCCAGAGGCGACATACATACCATCCGGACTGAAACTCACCGAATTCACACGCTTCGAGTGCCTCCCGAGAGTCGCCACCAGCTTACCCTCCGGCACCTTCCAGAGCATAACCGCATTGTCCGAACCTCCGGAGGCAACATATTTCCCGTCCGGACTGAAACTCACCGAATTCACACGCTTCGAGTGCCTCCCGAGAGTCGTCACCGACCCGCCATCCGGGACACTCCAGAGCATAATCGCATTGTCCGAACCTCCGGACGCAAGGTATTTCCCGTCCCGACTGAAAGCCACCGAGTTCACTGCACCCTGATGGCCCTCGAGAATCTTGACAAGAGTTGCCTCTGGTACCTTCCAGAGTTTGACGCCATAATCCAGCCCTCCCGAAGCAACATACATGCCGTCTGGGCTGTAACTCACGGCGTAGACGGCTCCCCCGTGTGCCCTGTCGGGGGTTACGGGCTTTCTCAGGGTTGTTCCCGATCGCGGACCCGGGCGATACCGAGTGGGATCAGCTGGATCGCTACCCGGAGGCGTTCCTTTTGGTTCATCCTGTGCCATCCCCGCGTTTGCCAGCAGGCAGAGCATCGCAGTGATCATCAGAGTCAAAACCAGGTTCTTCTTCATGCTATCATCCCCTTCCGAGCGAAAGGCCGCAACTTCCACTTCTCACTCGTTGGTATCGCTTCCTTTAGTACGAGGGGGAGGCCTTGAAGGGTTCACTCGCCAGCTATTACTCTTGCCACCCCCGCCACCTTGTCTCCTTCATCGAGAGTGATAAGCCGCACGCCCTGGGTGTTTCTTCCCATAACCGAAACTCCCTTAACCGGGAGTCTTATAATCTGGCCTCTAATTGTCATGATCATAAGCTCATCATCATCTACAACTTCGAGCAGCGCAACTACGGGCCCATTTCTTGGAGTGTTTCTTACCGTAATAATCCCCTTCCCGCCCCGCCTCGTGACCCTGTAGTCATCGAGCGGGCTCCTCTTGCCGTACCCATTCTGAGTTACGACGAGAAGTGTCCCATCCCTCCTCACGCTGACCATCCCGACAACTTCGTCCTGACCTTCAAGGGTCGCACCCCTTACTCCCCGGGCACTCCGCCCCATCGGCCGGACGTCTCTTTCATTGAACCTCACCGCTTTCCCCTGCTTCTTTGCCAGGACAACGTCTTGATTTCCGTCGGTGAGTTGGGCATCTATGAGCTCGTCTCCCTCGTCAAGATGGATTGCATTTATCCCGGCCCTTCTCGGATTTCCATAAGCTGAGAGGTTTGTCTTCTTGATAGTTCCTCTCCTCGTTGCCATGATGAGATAGTGCTGCTCATCAAACTCCTTCACGGGAACAACAGCCGTGGTTCTCTCGTCCTTGTCCACCTCAATCAGGTTCACTATCGGCTTACCCTTTGCCACACGGCCCGCCTGGGGAATCTCGTGAACCTTGAGCCAGTGGCATCTTCCCTTTGTTGTGAAAAAGAGCAGATAGCTGTGGGTCGACGTTATGAAAAGGTGTTCGATGAAATCTTCTTCCTTCATCGATGCGCCGGTTACACCCTTACCTCCCCTGTGCTGCTTTCTATATGTCGTAACCGGAAGCCTCTTTATGTAACCCGCGCGCGATATCGTTACAACCATGTCCTCTTCTGCAATCAGGTCTTCCACTTCAAACTCTACCCCTTCGGAAACAATCTCCGTGCGTCTCTCATCACCATACTTCTTCTTCAGCTCGAGAGCTTCTATTCTTACGATCTCCCGGATCTTCCTGGCACTCTCAAGAATCCCTTTGAGCCTGGCAATGAGTTTGATGAGTTCGAGGTACTCCTCCTCGATTTTCTTTCTCTCGAGGCCGGTGAGTCTTGCAAGTCTCATATCGAGAATTGCCTGCGCCTGGATGTCGCTCAACTTGAATTTGGCCATGAGCTCGGCTTTTGCAGTCTCTGTATCTTTTGCCTTCTTAATAAGGGCTATTATCGCGTCTATGTGATTCAGGGCGATTCTCAAACCCTCAAGGATGTGCGCTCTCTTCTCTGCCTCATCAAGGTCAAACTTTGTCCTTCTCTCAATCACTTCCTTGCGGTGTTCTATGTACTGCTCGATTGCCTCCTTGAGGGTAAGTATCCTCGGCCGCTCTTTGACGATAGCGAGCATTGAAGCCCCAAAGGTCGTCTCGAGCTGTGTGTGATGGAAAAGCTGGTTGAGCACAACCCTTGCCTGGGCATCTTTCTTCAAATCAACTACGATGCGCATGCCTTCCCTGTCTGACTCATCCCTGAGGTCGCTTACACCATCAATTTTCCCTTCTTTTACAAGGTCCGCGATTTTTTCCAGAAGCGAAGATTTGTTGACCTGGAAGGGAATTTCTTCGACTATGATGCTCTCCTTCCCGCTTTCCTGGGTCTCGATGGAGGCCTTTGCCCTCACTTTCATGAGCCCTTTTCCAGTGAGATAACAATCTCTGATTCCTGCCCTTCCGTAGATCACGCCGCCGGTTGGAAAATCGGGTCCCTTGACTACCTTGAGGAGCTCTTCCGGCGCGACATCCGCGTCATCCACGACCTTCACCACCGCATCGACTATTTCTCCAAGGTTGTGTGGAGGAATGTTCGTTGCCATTCCAACTGCAATACCCGAACAGCCGTTTACGAGCAGGTTTGGAAGAAGTGCCGGGAGGACAATTGGTTCTTCTCTCGACTCATCGTAGTTCGGCCTGAAATTGACTGTGTTTTTCTCAATGTCACTCAGCATCTCCTCTGCGGGAGCGCTGAGCCTTGCCTCTGTATATCTCTCGGCCGCGGGTGAATCGCCGTCGATCGAGCCGAAGTTTCCCTGGCCGTCGATAAGGGGATACCGGACCGAAAAATCCTGCGCCATTCTAACCATCGCTTCATACACTGCAACGGTTCCGTGAGGATGGTAGTTACCGGTCACGTCACCGGTTATTTTTGCCGATTTCCGGTGGGGCTTGTCATGATGGACGCCGAGATCCCTCATAGCGACAAGAATTCTTCGTTGCACGGGCTTCAAGCCATCCCTTGCGTCCGGAAGGGCCCTGGATACGATTACGCTCATCGAGTAATCGATGTAAGAGCTCTTCATCTCATCTTCGATGTAGCGCGGCAGTACTCTTTCTCTTCCCAGTGCCATCAGATACTCCCGTTTAAGATTGCTGAAGTCGACGGGGTTCGACTTGCAACTCGCCACTCCCGTCTATCTCAACATACAATCCAAATTCCCACGCCCACGGTTCGTAGCCGAGAGGCTTACATTGGAGACAACCTAGCCATCCCGGCAAGAAATCGCCCTAGTCGCTGCTCTGCCAGGTGGCAGTACTTTTTCTCAATGTCATAAGCCACATATTCCCTGTTGGTCTTCAGTGCTGCAATACAGGTCGTCCCGCTGCCCGCAAGAGGATCAAGAACAACGTCGCCCTCAAAAGTGTACATTTGGATTAAGCGATACGGTAGTTCCAACGGAAATGGCGCAGGGTGACCAACTTTAGTCGCACGCTCGGCGGGAAATTTCCAGACGCTCTTGGTAAATTCCAGAAATTCCGTCTTTGAAATGGTACTTTTTCTTTTTTGTGGGTTTAGCCTTGAGAAGGTATCTTTGCAAAAAACGAGAATATACTCATGAACATCTCGTAGCACAGGATTATTTGCTTTCAAATAGCTGCCCCAGGCAGTGGAAGGACTCGCGCTGCTACCCTTGTCCCACAGTATTTCTCCTCGCATCAGGAAACCAATATTGTGCATATCTTCAATAACATAACTGTGGAGCGGCAGATAGGGTTTTCTTCCCAAGTTCGCTACATTTATGCATGCCCTGCCACCAGGTACCAGCACTCTATATGTCTCCCTGAACACTCGCCTCAGGAACTCCCGATATTCGTCTAAAGACAAATTCTCATCGTATTCTTTTCCGACATTGTACGGCGGCGATGTGACCATCATATGAACGCTGTTGTCTGGGAGTTCGGTCATTCCCTCGCTACTCTTGCAAAAGATTCTGTTTTTGTATTGCGGTTCAATCACGTTCTCAACATATTCCATGTTTGTCCCGTTGCTCAATCCTTTGTAAAGTCTGCTGTTGTAGAACCTTGAAGAATCATGGTTAATACGCCCAGGCGTACCAAAGGCGCTGGTCTGCGTTCCGCTCCTTCTTCTCACCGAGGAATCCTGTCGTTCCATAGGTATTGCCCCCCCTTCATCGTCCCAAAAGCCCCAAGAATTTCTGCGCCTTCCCTTCAAAAGTCGATTCCCTGTTAGCCAGTTCAATGACTTCTCCTAGTCTCTTCTTAGTCATCATACTGGAAAAGAATTCTCTGTCTTCTTTCAATAGTTTCAGCGTATTCGATTCCAGTTCTTCGTAGTTATCAAATCTGCGGAATCCGTAATTTGGTGTGTTCTTTATGTTTTCGCCAGCTTTGTCAAGGGGCTTGGGATTCACAGACCAAAAGCCTTGGATAATCCCGTTCTTTTTCAAATGATCAACCTTCTCGTAGTAGGTGTCTGTAATGGGAGTATTACCTATGATGACGATTGGAATCTTGGAAGCAGAGGCGCTGGACACGCGGATATTGATGATCTTGCCAATGGCCTTCAGCATTGTGTCCGATCTCAGAAGTCCGGGATTTCCTTGGTGAGTTTTGTAATCACCAAGACAGTCTAGACTCTTCCTTGTGGGGGAAAACTCCCAATTCCAAACTATTGACATCTTGACTTCTGTTATCAACAAAATGTTCTCCGGTTCTTGCAAAATTTTGCTGTCTCTGCAAATTGCCACATCTGCTGGGGATTGTTTCGTCAGCCCAATTTCTTCGCAGACTATTCCCCGTACGCAATATCCTCCAGCTTTCTTTGAAACTGGAGCGAGCAAATCACAAACTCACTTCTCCGTGTAGTCGCCAATCAGCGCGTTTCGGCTCTGGAGAGTATTCTTTTCTCCACCGTATTTCTTTGGCCAATAGGCCACAAATCGGCCTTCTTCGGTAACGTAGAAGAGCTGTTCCGGAGCCACATTTCGCAGCGACTTTGTGAAGAAATCGCTTTCATGGCTCTTGTTCCAGAGCTCCGACATGTTGCTCCTCGCACTTGCGAATCCCGGCCTGCAAGTACACGATCTCAATATGGCGCGAAGGGCTTCAAACACTAGAGCGTAACTACCGCAAGATACGCCTTCGCGGTGGCCGGTTCGCATTCTTCTTGAGCGGCCACCATCACTTGGTCCGAGCCTTCGTTTAGACTGATCTTGTGTTTAATCTCTCGCGACCGTGTCTTCCTCAAATGTCCAGATTCTTCACGGAAAGCGCATTATCCTCAATGAATTTCCTTCGGGGTTCCACCTGATCGCCCATCAGGATCGTGAATATCTGTTCGGCCTCTACGGCATCCTCCAGAGTTACTCTGATCATTGTCCTTGTTTCGGGGTCCATGGTGGTGCTCCAGAGCTGCTCGGGATTCATTTCACCCAGCCCCTTGTATCTCTGGAGAGTAACGCCCTTTCTGCCGAGCTTCTCCATTGCGCTGTCTCTCTGCTTATCATCGTATGCGTACTCTTCTGTCTTCCCCTTCTTCAACCTGTAAAGCGGCGGCTGGGCGATATAGACATATCCCCTTTCAATCAGTGCTTTCATCTGTCTAAAGAAGAACGTAAGAAGAAGCGTTCTGATGTGGGCGCCGTCAACATCGGCATCGGTCATGATGATTATCTTGTGGTATCTTGCCTTGTCGGGGTCAAACTCAACTCCAATTCCCGCTCCGATAGCCGTGACGATGGTAATTATTTCTTCATTCGAGAGCATCTTGTCTTCTCTGGCCTTCTCGACATTCAGAATCTTCCCCTTGAGGGGAAGGATTGCCTGAAATCTTCTGTCCCGTCCCATCTTTGCAGAACCGCCCGCCGAATCTCCCTCAACAACGTAGAGTTCACAAAGAGCAGGATCTCTGAGCGAACAGTCAGCCAGTTTTCCGGGCAGAGAACCGGATTCAAGGACACTCTTCCTTCTCACGAGCTCCCTTGCTTTTCTTGCTGCTTCCCTGGCCCGGGATGCAGAGATACATTTGTCAATGATCTTTCTTGCCAGCGGAGGGGTTTCATCAAAGAACTCCTGGAGTCCATCGCCTACGATTGATTGGACTATCCCTTTCACTTCACTATTTCCAAGCTTTGTCTTTGTCTGCCCTTCGAATTGCGGATTCACCAGCTTCACGCTCACGACGCCCGTCAGCCCCTCCCTCACATCGTCGCCGGTCAGAGTCGCATCCGAGTTCTTGATAAGACCTTCCTTCTGGGCATAGGTGTTGATGGATCTCGTGAGCGCCGCCCTGAAACCCTCCATGTGTGTTCCGCCCTCTGTTGTGCTTATGTTGTTCACGTATGAAAAGATATTCTCGAGATAGCCGTCGTTGTACTGAAGCGCAATCTCCACCGACACCTTGTCCCTTTCGCGGAAGAAGTAGATCGGCTTAGGATGGAGAATATTCTTGTTTTCGTTCAGAAACTTGACGAAAGAGACGATTCCGCCGTCGTACTTGAAGCTGTGGCTTCGCTGTGTCTGTTCATCCAGGATCTCTATCTTCACGCCCTTATTGAGAAAAGCAAGCTCCCTCAAGCGTTGTGAAAGGGTGTCGAAGGAAAAATCGAGCGATTCAAATATCTGTCTGTCCGGAAGGAACGCGACTTTGGTGCCCGTTCCTTTTCTCTTCCCGATTTCCTTTAGAGGAGTCACGGTGACTCCCCTCTCGTAGCGCTGGTGATAGACTTTGCCGTCCCGTATCACCTCAACCTCAAGCCACTCTGACAGGGCGTTCACGACGGAAACGCCGACTCCGTGAAGTCCTCCTGAGACCTTGTAGGACTCACTGTCGAACTTCCCGCCGGAATGGAGCATTGTCATCACCACTTCCACGGCGGACTTCTTCTGAGTCGGATGCATGTCAACAGGTATGCCCCTCCCGTTGTCAACAACCGTTACCCTGCTGTCCGTGTGGACCGTCACGGCGATCTGGTCGCAGAACCCGGCAAGGACTTCGTCAATAGAGTTATCAACCACTTCAAACACAAGATGGTGAAGTCCGCGAGAGCCCGTGCTTCCCACGTACATGCTTGGTCTCTTTCTTACGCCCTCGAGCCCCTTCAAGACCTGAATCTTCTTTGCGTCGTATTTGCTTTTCACGTCTTCTTCGCCGTCCATCACTTCGACTTCTCCATCAGAATTAGAGGTCAAGGTTCATCCCTCCGCATTCTATCCTCTCTTGAGTACGACTTCCTTGATGCTTTCCTCGCCCAGTGTGTCGTTCAGCTTCCTCAAGATGTCCTGTCTCAGGTAAGTAAGCTCTTTCATCCAAACGGAGCTGGTGACCTCAACTATAAGCTTTCCGTCGCGGAAAGAAACCGCTTTAGTCCTGCCGGCAACTCTCTCCCCCACTACCGTATTCCACAGAGAGACTGCTTTCCAGCCTTTGAGCTGGCTGTCCAGAGAGAAACTCCGAAGGACAGTCTCCAGGATTTTTCCTACTCTTTCCATCGGTCAGCCAAGATTGTAGGGTCTCAGACGGTGGAAGGTTCCGGGAGCCTCAGCGGCATGACAAGGCAAAGAAGATCCTCCCCCTCTTTGCCTTCCCCGGGCGTGAGAACTGCTGCGGTAACAGGTGTATTGAGACCGAAATTCACCTCCCTGCTTTCCATACTCCCAAGCATGTCAAGAAGGTACACGGCGTTATAGCCTATCTCCATCTCATCACCTGCGTAGCTCGCCGAGAGTTTCTCCTCCGCAGTCCCAATGTCTGTAGTGGAGGCACTCAGAGTCATAACGTCTTTCGCAAGCGCGAATTTTACCTGGTGAGTAACAGAATCAGAAAAAATTGCCACTTTCCTGATTGCGGCCATGAGCTCTTCTCTATCTACAACAAGGCGTTTCCCCGTCTCCTTTGGGATAACCTGCTCGTAGTTAGGAAATGGACCTTCCAGAACTCTCGAATAGACGATAGATTCACCCACGTCAAACTTCACATGGTTCTTGGCTATCGAAAAAGTGATGTCTTTAGACTCTTTCCCCATGAGTTTGGTGACGTAGGAAAGCGCCTTTGGAGGAATTACCGTTTCATTCTTCACCACATTCGGAAATTTACCGGTAAAACTTGATCTCGCAAGTCTGTGACCGTCTGTTGCTACAAGTCTTACCTCGGTTGGAAAGACTTGAAACAAAACCCCGCTCAGTACGGGTCTGGCCTGGTCAACCGCTGCAGCATAAGATGATTTTCTTACCGCTCTTTCAAGAGAGAGTGCAGGGAATACCACCTTTGTTTCAAACTTGGCGGTGGGCAGTTTGGGAAAATCCGCGGGGGGCATGCCCGGGAAAGACGCGGATCCCTTTTGCCAACTCAATTTAAGACTCGTTTCCCCCCCACTCAGGAGAATAACCTCCTCGGGCAATTCCTTCACGAGGTCGCAGACTTTTCTCGCAGATACGGAAATTTGACCCGGTTCTTCACCCATAAACTTCCCGGTCGACGTTGAGATCGTCGTATCAAGATCCGTTGCAGTGACCAGGAGTTTTCCGTTCTCTGACTCAATAAGGATGTTGTTGAGAACGGGGAGCGTACTTCTTGCCGGCACGATTCCTACGACTGTCTGAAGGATGCGGAAGAATTCACTTTTGAGGACTTTTAGCTTCATTTTTGGCCCCTACCTTTCGCTGGGAAAAACCACATTTAGTATAGGAAAAGAGTTCATAACATGCAATGTAAATTTCCACATTTTCTCCAGATACTAACAGAGTCTAAAACAAAAGATTCAAGTAAGAGATAATACTGTAGTAGTAGTTGGTACTATGAAAATCTGAATAACATTTTTTGAAACTCGATTTCTCTATGGAACACGGCACGGCTGGAACAATTGTTTTTGTTCAAAACACTGTTTGAAACAATCCCAGTTCTCTGATTTTGTGAGATGATTGAAAATTGTTGGGGAGTTTTCCACAGGTTATTAGGATTATGGAGAACTTAGTTGGAGGAGCTCAAAATTTCTTCGGTTAACTTGTCAACGGACTCCTTCATAGCTTTATCAGTCATAATCATGGATGTAATCTTTTCACAGGCGTAAAGGACCGTTGTGTGGTCCCTATTTCCGAATCTCTGTCCTATTTCAGCAAGGGAAAGTTCGGTTAGCTGGCGGGCAAGATACATTCCTACCTGCCGGGGAAAAGCTATCGAATTCGTCCGTTTCTTCCCCTTTAGGGATTCTTCCGAGATTCCGTAGTGTTTTGAAATAGTTTGCTGGATGATTGGGAGATCAACGGCTTTTATTTCCTCCCTCATGAAATCCCTGAGTACGTCCTGGACAACTTCGGGAACAAGGTGTTTTCCCGTAAGGTTTGCGAAGGCGACAAGCCGGACAAGGGAACCCTCCAGCTCCCGGATATTTGACTTGATGCTGCTGGCAACAAGAAGAGCTATGTCGTTTGAGAGACTGAACCCCATGAATTCGGCGTTCTTCTTGAGAATTGCCACCCTGGTCTCAAGATCGGGGGCCTGAATATCTGCTACAAGACCCCAACTGAAGCGGGAGATGAGTCTATCTTCAAGCATGTCCAGTTCTTTTGGGGGTCTGTCGCTCGTAAGCACTATCTGTCTGTGGGCATCGTAGAGAGAATTAAACGTATGAAAGAACTCCTCCTGTGTCGTTTCTTTCCCGACCAGGAACTGAATGTCGTCAATGAGAAGAAGGTCGGCAGCCCTGTATTTGTTCTTAAACTCCATGGTTCTTCCATGTTGAATGGAGTAAATGAGTTCCGTGGTGAACTTCTCCGAGGAAACGTAGAAAACCTTGCTGGCCGGCTGTCTCTCCATGACAACGTGGCCTATTGCCTGCATTAGATGCGTCTTCCCCAGCCCCGTTCCGCCGTAAATGAACAAGGGATTGTATGTATATGCCGGATTCTCTGCCACAGCCCTGCAAGCGGCGTGTGCCAGGTTGTTTGCGCCGCCAACGACAAAACTATCAAACGTGAACTTGGAATTGAGCTGGTTTCCGTTCTGTCCTGTGGGCTTTGCGTAAAGGGAACGGTCTTTCGCCGAAGAGGTTTCCTCGCTCGTGTCGGGGGCATCCTGCTGGATGCAGAAGTTCACCCTAAAATTAGCCCCCAGGTATCCTGACGCTGCTTCACAAATCAGATCTACGTAATGCTCTTCCATCCAATCGGCGATGAAGTTGTTCGAAACCTGAAGGAGTAATAGCTCAGAATTGGCTACCACGGGCTTTATGGGCCTAAACCAAGTCTCGAGACTCTGAGTGTTTACCTTCTGGGAGATCGCAGAAAGGATGTCGTTCCAGGTTTTCTCGGCATAAGATACTGACAAAGGGAGACCTCAAAATAAACAAGTTACCAACAATCTAGAACTTCACTAATCTCCAACGGGAGCCAGAAGTCTCAACTCTTTTTCGACAGAATTCTTGATTTGTGTACAAGGTGGTTGTTGATAACAAAGTGAGATCATAGCTCCTTGGAAATCAAGTAGATTGAGAGCACTTCTGAAAGGTGGCCCCAACAACTTATCCACAGGATACAAACAAAACATTCCGAAGACCCCATTAAAACTCGAAACGCCTTTCTGATTGTCAGAAAGGCACTTCTTTAGCAGATGGAATCTCTCCTGGAAGCAAAACGCGAGACCAAAAGCAGAGAGAGCTTACTCTTGATTGAGACAACGGAATTAAAACCCCGTCCAATGCCCCGTGTCAAGAAGAAAGCCCGATGAAGCAGGAAAAATTTGTTGACTGTTGCTCAAATGTGCACTATGATATCCGTAAGATGAAGAAAATCAAAATTGATGAGCTCACACCGCTCCAAAAGAGGATACTCGATCACACCACCTGGTCGATCAGAGAGAAAGGAATGCCCCCGACCATAAGAGAGCTGTGCGAGAAATTCGGGATCTCATCCACTAACGGCATAAGGTATCACCTGGGCAAGCTTCAAAAGTCGGGGTTTCTTAAGAGAGTGAAATCAAAATCAAGAGGAATTGAGCTTGTTGAAAAGGACGACGAAAAACAACCGAAGCCGGTTCGAATCCCGGTTCTTGGAAGAGTACAGGCCGGGGCGCCGGTTCTTGCTGAAGAAAACATTGAGGAGTACCTATCTCTTGATGAAGGCATTGTCAGGCATTCCAAGTGCTTTGCGCTGAGGGTAAAAGGGGACAGCATGAAGGGCGTCGGGATGTTCGACGGAGACATAATAGTCGTAAAGCAACAATCGACTGCCAATTCGGGCGAAATTGTTGTCGCGCTGCTCGATAATGAGGCCACCGTAAAGAGATTCTTTCAAAAGGGTAACAGAGTGATCCTGAAGCCCGAGAATCCCGCTCACAATCCGATCTCTGTGGGTAAAAGTTCCCCGACGTTCAGGATTCTCGGCAAAGTCACCGGGGTGATAAGGAAGCTATAGAGGAACCGATTCTGCTCGAACCCATCAAACACGTTCCCATGAGAACAATTCTGCATGTTGACATGGATGCATTCTTTGCGTCGGTTGAAGTTCTCTGCAAGCCGCATCTCAAGGGTAAGCCCGTAATCGTCTGCGGAAATCCGGAAAGAAGGAGCGTGGTTTCCGCAGCTTCTTACGAGGCCAGGAAGTATGGCATCAACGCCGGGATGCCTGCGGCTGTTGCAAAGAGACTTTGCCCAACGGGTGTTTTTGTGGAAGGGGATCCAGAGAAGTACATTTACTTCTCTATTAAACTTCTTGAGATCTACAAAAGGTTCACGCCCCTTGTTGAGCCGTTCAGCATTGATGAGGCGTTCCTTGAGCTTACCGGCGAAGGATTCGATGTTGCAAGAGCTAAGGGGTGTGCAAATGAAATAAAGTCCATAATATCCCACGAGCTCGGGCTTTCTTGCTCAATTGGCATAGGTCCGAACAAGTACATAGCCAAAATGGCATCATCCGTTGAAAAACCGAACGGCCTCAACGCCATCGGATTTGAACGGTTTGTTGAAGTCTTCGGGGATAAGCCCGTTGACTGCCTCTGGGGAGTTGGCGAAAAAACCAAGGAAAAGCTTGAAAAAATAGGGATTAGGAAAGTAGTAGATATTCTTAAGACTGAGCCAGATACTCTTAAGAGGATATTTGGAAAATACGGCGAGCTTCTTTCGCATTTTGTGAGGGGCGAAGACGAAACGCCTCTTGTACCATATTTTGATGGAATCGAGCCGAAATCAATGGGTCATGAGCACACCTTCAGCCAGGATGTTTCTGATAATGAGACAATAGAGGGTACGCTCCTCAGGCTTTCTGAACAGGTATCAAGAAGATTGAGAAAAGACGATTATGAGTCGAAGACGGTGAGAATAAAGATAAGATACTCAGACTTTACGACCTTTACCAGACAGCAAGTGCTTGATTCGAGCACCGATGATGCCCAAGTTATCTTCAGGGCAGCTCTAAGGCTGTATAATTTGAATGCCGGACAGAAAGCAGTAAGACTCCTCGGCGTATCTGCATGCAACCTAACAAGGAGAAATGAGCATGCACCGGGGCTTTTTTCAACAGAAGAAAAGAAGAAAGACCTGGTTCGCGCGGTTGACAGTCTCAGGGACCGATTTGGAGAAAACGTATTAGCACGGGGAATGTCTCTTCCTTCGTTTCTTTCGAGGGCAAGGTAAATGGTACTGTCCGGCAGGTCTGCTGGGCTCTGCCAGAATTGGCTCATCAACACGCGCTTGGCTGTGCTAGTGAGACCCCCTCACCAACCTCTCCCCCTTGGGGAAAGGAGCGGGGCGAGGGGAGCCTTTCCGCAGCCGCTCCCTTGTCCAAGAAGGGAGTCCGGAGATTTTCGGAAAGTCGGTTCAAGGACATCTCTCTCCTGGCTTCACCCCCTGGAGGCCTAGTGGCGGAGATTCTCGTCGGGACATCGGGATACAGTTTTGATGACTGGGTGGGAAATTTCTATCCGGCGGGCCAGAGGAAAGGTGACATGCTGTCCTTCTACGCCCGCATTTTCAATACGGTTGAGGTGAACTCGACTTACTACCGGATCCCACACCCTGCGGTTATCGAGCAGATGCAGAAGAAAACCCCGCCCGGCTTTGTGTTCATTCTCAAAGCAAATAAGGCGATGACTCACGAAAGCGCCCCGGCCCAAACGGTCTTTGCCGACTTCCTGGAGATTTGCAGGCCCCTTGTTCGAGAGGGGAAGTTCGGAGGAATTCTCGCTCAGTTTCCCTGGAGCTTCAAAAACACGGGGCAGAATCAGGAGTATCTGCTATCCCTGCGGGAAAAACTCCTCCCCCACCCTCTTTTTGTCGAGTTCAGAAATGCGGAATGGATCAAAGATGAAGTGTTTCATGTGCTTGAGAAAGGACGGATTGGCTACTGCTCGGTGGATGAGCCGGGCTTGAAAGGCCTTGTCCCGCCGATTGCAAGGAACACGACAGATATCGGTTACGTTCGGCTCCACGGCCGAAACGCGAAAAACTGGTGGGCAAGCGGTGGAGTCTCGGACAGGTACGATTATCTTTACAGCGAAGACGAGCTCAAAGGATGGCTCTCGAAAATCAGGGACCTTGCCCGGGCAACAGAAAAGACTTACGTCTTTTTCAATAACTGCCATGCGGGCCAAGCCGCCAAGAATGCCCAGCTCATGAAAACGCTGCTCAATTTAGACATGGAGAGCAGGCGCCAGTGAGAGACAAAAGATCCAAGCAGATAAGCATCGCCTGGACTCTTGAGCGCGGCGGCCTGACTGCCTGGCTCGAAGAGCTGTATGTTGTGCCGGAAAGAAGAGAGTGCGGGATTGGCTCGCTGATGCTTGGAGCAGTCCTTGAACGTGTGCGGGAGCACGGCTGTGCCGCAATAGACCTTGAAGTTGACATAACTCACGATCGCGCAACCCATTTGTACATGCGCGAAGGGTTTGAACAGCTCAATCGCAGCCGCTGGGCCAAGTTTCTTTGATGTCGGAACGGAACAAGAAGAGTGAGAGCAAGTCCTGAGGCAAGCGGCAAGTTTGTCCGGTCCAAGATTGCCTGGACAACGAGAGCACTTCACAGAGTGGGTGTGGGGAGGAGGGTTTATGGGAGACAAAGAAGGCTTGACGTCCGGACCGCGGAGTCTGCAGACTAGAATCGACTGGGGTCCAATATCTGACATTATGAGAACTGCTGAACACGAAATAAGGCAAGGTGACTGCCTCGAAGTCCTGAAGAACTATCCAAGGGACTTCTTTGACCTAATTGTGACCTCTCCCCCGTATGCCGACAGTCGGGAGAAGACCTACGGGGGGATCAAGCCACAGAGATACGTAGACTGGTTCCTGCCAAGGAGTAACGAGTTTCTCAGGGTACTCAAACCTACCGGTACATTCATGCTGAACATCAAGGAGAGAGTGGTTGGCGGAGAAAGGCACACTTATGTAATCGAGCTGATACTTGAGATGAGAAAGCAAGGATGGTTGTGGACTGAGGAATTTATCTGGCATAAGAAGAATTGCCATCCTGGCAAATGGCCGAACAGATTCCGCGACGCATGGGAAAGGTGTTTACAGTTCAACAAGTCAAAAGACTTCCATATGTATCAAGAAAATGTGATGGTGCCCATGGGCAAGTGGGCAGAAACAAGGTTAAGGCACCTTGGGAAAAACGATGTGAAGAGGTTCAACTCTCAAGTCGGGAGCGGCTTTGGAAAAAATATTGCGAACTGGATTGGCAGGGAATTGGCCTATCCATCTAACGTTCTCCATCTGGCCACCGAGACAGGAAATCGGAATCACAGTGCAGCCTTTCCACGCGCTCTGCCCGAATGGTTTATCAAGCTTTTCACCAAAGAAGGTGACTGGGTCCTAGATCCTTTCGTTGGGTGCGGAACGACCTGTGAGGTGGCTCAGCAACTCGGTAGAAATTCAGTCGGGATAGATGTTGAACCGGAGTACGTTAGACTGGCCAAGAAGAAACTTGGGGCGGCCCAAGCTGCCCCGTTTGCTAGGAAAGAAAGAAGCAGAAAGTATGGCTAAGATCGAAAAAGAAAGCATTGTCCGATTTGTCGGAAAGAACATCCAGAGTTTTCACAAGAGGAGATTGGATAGTCTCTTGGCCCTCCAACTTAATAAAATTCTCAAGAGGAAAAACCCCTATCTGTTGAAGGCCAAGGCCCTGAATACCGCCCACGATCTGGTGAAAACCTTGTTGGACGCTCACTTGTCGTCACAAGAAGAAGGAATCTTTGGAGATTTTCTTGAAAGTCTAGCGCTCTTCATTTGCGGTCAGGCCTTTGGGGGGAAGAAATCTTCCGCGGAAGGGATTGATCTGGAGTTTGACAGGGATGGGGTCAAACACATCGTTTCCATAAAGTCGGGCCCCAATTGGGGCAACAGTCGCCAAATTGCAAGGATGAAGGATGACTTCAAGAAAGCGAAAAAGATTTTGCGTACATCCATATCGAAAACGAAGATCGTTGCGATAAACGGCTGTTGTTGTGGAAAAGACGATAGTCCAGATAAGGGAGACTACCAGAAGTATTGCGGACAGAGATTTTGGGAGTTTGTTTCTGGGGACGAAGGTCTGTACACGAAGATCGTCGAACCGTTGGGCGACAGGGCAAAAGAGAGGAACGAGAAATTTTCAAAGGAATACGCGAAAGTCGTCAACAAATTCACAATTGAGTTCGCGCGCGAGTACTGTGCTAAGGACGGCTCAATAATGTGGAAGAAACTGGTCAAGTTCAATTCTGGCAAGAAATCATAGAATCATCTGACCACGACGCTCCTGCAGACGCGCCGCCCATTTCAAGACACACCGTTCAACTGCCAAGACCTGTATTCGGTCGCTCCGTTAGGATTTGGATGTGTGGCGCCGACGGGTATGTCTGACGTCTATACTTACCGTCAGACTTGCAAGGAGGGTACTGTGGACAGTGATGACAGAAAGGAAAGAGAGAAACTCTACGAGCAAACGCTAGATGAACTGATTTCGAAGCAAATCTCTAACTCAGAGACCCATGATCATTCAATATTATCTCTGTCCAGCGCGTTTCTCGGGTTGTCTGTAGCATTTATTTCAGACGTCGTGCCCATTGACGTTGCTTGTCACAAGTACTTGCTATTCTTGTCTTGGTTGGCTTTTTCGCTGGCAATAATAGTTACTATCGCCTCTTTTATTTACGGGCAAAGGGCGATTAAGAAGCTTATTGATGCGGCTCGGCGCTTCTACATAGAAGAAAACGAAGATTCCTACAGAGTCAGCATGATCCTATCGACTCGGATGGATCGGCTTAATCTGTCGTCAGGGGGTGCATTTGTTCTCGGAATACTGTTGACCATAGCTTTTGTCTCAGCCAATACATGGAGGTGATGTAGAAATGACTAAAGAGACGAAGACTGTCCCTGTCCCATTCAAGAAAGGGCAAGCACTGAACGCTTTTCGAAGACCCGTCCAGCCGAGACGGGACGCCGTCAACAATGACGGGAGTTCACAAGGTAACAGCAATCCTACGAACGCCGGTGGTGACAAAAAAGAATAAGCTCCATCATTAACGCTTTTCATGGGACCGGGCCGCAGGGGTGAATCTAATTGGCAACAAGCGTGAGAGCAACTGCCAAAGCACGAAGCGACTTTCTCCCATTTATTTTGGAGCTCGGCGGGAGAGACAAGCATAGTCCAAGAATCAGCCATGTCGAAATAATCCCGAAGCGAAATGCAGCGTACGGAGTTCCGTCTCCGGAGCTTCCGCGGGCGATTGCATCTTCACTTGAGAAACTGGGCATAGGGGAGCTTTACACTCATCAGGCCAAAGCCCTCGAGCTGGGAAGAGCTGGGAAAAACCTTGTAGTCGTCACCGGTACAGCTAGCGGGAAAACCCTTTGCTACAACCTTCCCGTTCTTGAGAAGATGCTGGAGCAGGATGAAGCGACAGCTCTCTATCTCTTTCCCACCAAAGCACTTGCCCAGGACCAGCTCAGAGCGCTTGCCCTCTTTGCGAGCCAGGAACCTTCGCTTGATGAGCTTGTGAGGGCCGGCACCTACGATGGTGACGCCTCTCAATATGCGCGGCGGACTCTCAGAAACGAGGGAAACATAATCCTGACGAACCCGGACATGCTTCATAGCGGTATCCTCCCCAACCACGCCAAGTGGTCAAGGTTCTTCTCAAACCTGTCATTCATTGTCGTTGATGAGATTCACACTTACCGGGGGATCTTCGGCTCGCATGTTGCCAACGTACTGAGGCGACTGAGGAGAGTCGTGGAACACTACGGCGGAAAGCCAACTTTCATACTCTCTTCTGCCACAATAAGAAACCCCGGCGAACTGGCCGGCAGGCTTATCGGTGAGGATGTTTCCCTTGTTGATGCGGACGGCTCACCCAGAGGAAAAAGGACCGTTGTGTTCTGGAATCCGCCGTTCATCGATAGGGCAAGGATGGAAAGGAGAAGCTCGAATGTCGAAGCAAAGGAGCTTCTCACTGAATTGATAGAAAGAGAGACACAGACGATCGTTTTCACAAAGGCCAGGGTCACTGCCGAGCTCATTTACAGATACGTGAAAGAAGAGCTGGAGCGGAGCCGGGGCAAAAAGAGGTCGCACGGGAAATCTCTTTCTTCCCTCATCAGCCCTTACCGGGCCGGCTATCTCCCGGAAGAAAGGCGCGAAATTGAACGAAAGCTCTTCAGCGGAGAGCTCCTCGGCGTGATAAGCACAAATGCGCTTGAGCTTGGGATTGATGTCGGTGGACTTGATGCAAGCATTCTTGTTGGCTTCCCGCCGACCATCGCCAGCACCTGGCAGCAGGTGGGCAGAGCTGGAAGGGGCGAAAATGAATCGCTCGCGGTCGTTGTCGCTTACAACGATCCGATTGATCAGTACCTCATGAGACACCCCGAGTATTTCTTCAAGCAATCTCCCGAAGCCGCCATCATCCAGCCCGACAATCCCTTCATACTTGCAAGCCATCTCGCATGCGCTGCCTTTGAGCTTCCTCTCAACCCGGACGATGAAAAGCTCTTCGGGCCTCTCGCGAAGCCAATCTGCAGACTCCTGGAAGAAGAAGGAAAACTCAAGGAGATCGATTCCCTCTATTACTGGAGCTCGGCGGAGATGCCCCGGGGGAAAGTGAACCTGAGAACAATTTCAAGCGACACATTCACGATTCTTGATTCAAAGAAAAACA
Source organism: Candidatus Eisenbacteria bacterium (assembly GCA_030017955.1). Lineage (NCBI taxonomy): Bacteria > Candidatus Eiseniibacteriota > Candidatus Eiseniibacteriota bacterium. Next base: position 9,836 of record JASEGR010000009.1, on the reverse strand, counting down.
ATGAGGTCATCGGCACTGTTGATGCAATAAGCGCCCCAGAGGTCATCTATCCAGAAGGTGTGTACCTTCATGAAGGCGAAAGCTACTTCGTTCAGGAACTTGACCTGAGGGCAAAGGTCGCATTTGTTGAAAAGAGAGACCTCGACTACTACACGCAGCCCGTAATCGACTCTTCCATAAGAGTCACGAGTTGGAAAGAAAAGAAAAAGGAAGGAGAGACAGAAATCCTGGTCGGCGACTGCACGGTTGCGTGGAAGACAACCGCGTTCAAGAAGATAAAGTATGGGAGCCTCGATTCGATAGGCTACAAATCGCTGGATCTGCCGGAGCAGGTAATTGACACGACGTGCCTGGGCATCATCCTCCCGGGAGAGCTTCTGTCGGAGTTCAGGAATAGAGGCAAGAATCCATGGGAAGGTCTCGCTGGAATCAGGAATCTTCTTGTAACGGTGCTCCCGATTCTTGTTATGTCGGACAGGGCGGATATCGGCGGTGTTGTCGAGAGCTCAAACACCGGTGAGCCAACGATCTTCATTTACGACCGCTATCCCGGCGGGCTTGGATTCAGCGAGAAGGCCTACGCCGAGGTTGCCGGCATTCTGAAAACCTGTCTTTCGCTCGTCAAGGAATGCCCCTGCGCATCGGGGTGTCCTTCATGTGTTGGACTTCCGGTCCTGAGGCCTCCGACACAACAGGACCCGGATGTCTATGGCGGATTCACCATTCCGAGCAAAGAGATCGCTTTGGAACTCCTGGAGAGGGTTCTCGGGATCGAGGGTTCAAGGGTTCGTGGAGATTTCACTTGCTTCCCAGACGCGCTGAATCCTTAAACGCTTCTGCAAAAGTATGTTTGACGAAAAAACTAGACAGGAGCTAGTGTGCCGTCCCAGAAGTAACTTTACGAAATGCAGGGCCTTTCATGAGGTACACTGCCAGGGGGTATGAGGGGGTCGTGGCCGACCCCCTCAGGGGTGACAGCGTAGGGATGCGACGAGTAGGAGCATTCTGAAGCGTCAGAGGGGCGAGAAGCCCCTATGAAAGTGTCGTGTCC
>JASEGR010000009.1:0-5828 GCA_030017955.1 Candidatus Eisenbacteria bacterium | reverse complement strand
AGGCACACTGCCAGGGGGTATGAGGGGGTCGTGGCCGACCCCCTCAGGGGTGACAGCATAGGGATGCGACGAGTAGAGCATCCTGAAGCGTCAGAGGGGCGATAGCCCCTATGAAAGTGTCGTGTCCTGGGGCAAAGACATAGACAAGGAACTTCCGGGACACGACACTAGATTGGGGTCAGCCACTCCTGGAATGTGGTTCTCGCAGAGGTTCAACCCAGGGATTCTGCGAAAATGTTCTACGACGAAGTCTTCAGGATACTTAACAAGAAGAGAGTCAGATATGTGGTGGCGGGGGGGATGGCCGTGGTGCTTCACGGCTTTGCGAGATTCACTGCCGATCTGGGCATCATCCTTCACCTTGAAGAAAGAAACATCGACAGATTCTTCGATGCGCTGCATGAATTGGGATATAACCCCCAGGTCCCGGTCACGAGGGAGCAGTTCAAGGACCGGACCAGTAGAGCGGAATGGATTAGCAGGAAAGGAATGGTTGTCTTTTCATTTCTTCATCCGAGAGAGCATCTAAAGGCCATCGATGTATTCATTGAAGAACCGATGACCTTTGGCACTTTGGCGAAGAACGCAAAAAGGATCAGGGTGGAGGACCTTAGCATCCCCGTTATATCACTGCGCCATCTGATGCGCCTAAAGAAGAAAGCTGGAAGACCTCAAGATGCGATTGATCTTGCAAACCTCAAAGAAATTCAGAAGCTGACGAAGAGATAGCGAGTGAACATGGAAAAACGTCCGTCAGGAAAATGCAGACCCAGTGAACACCTGAAACAATACTTGAAAAGCAGCTACAAAGAGCGACTGGACTGGTTGGAAGAAGCCAATGCATTCAGATCCGATATCGTCATCCGCAAGGTCAGGAAGCCAAAGAGAAAAAAGCCTTCGAGCAAGCTGAAGAGGAACGGCTAGAGGGAGTGCCAAAGCCGTGCGCTCTTTGAGCGCTTCATATCTATTGCTGGACGATTCTCTGCAGAATATTCACGAGGATGCGCTTCTCAAGCGGACTCGTCCCAAAGCCAGGTGCTGAGATAGCGCTCGCCGGTGTCGGGCAGGACAACGACAATCAGCTTTCCTTCGGTTTCTTTTCTCCCTGCAACCTGCAGGGCCGCCCAGAGCGCCGCGCCGGATGAAATTCCGGCGAATATGCCTTCCTCTCTTGCCAAAACGCGTGCCGTCAATCCTGCGTCTTCTTCCTTCACCTGTATTATCTCGTCGATGATATCCCGGTTGAGCACATCGGGAACAAATCCAGGTCCGATTCCCTGGAATCCGTGGGGGCCAGGCTGCCCGCCGGACAGAACAGGAGATTTCTCCGGTTCGACAGCGATTACCCGCACGCTCTTCTTGCGGCGTTTGAGCACTTCGCCGACCCCGGTTATCGTGCCGCCGGTTCCAACGCCTCCCACGAACAAATCAACCTTGCCGTCGGTGTCTCTCCAGATCTCTTCCGCAGTTGTCTTCCGGTGAATCTCCGGGTTTGCAGGATTCTTGAACTGCTGCGCGACAAATGCGTTCGGCATCTGTCCGGCAAGCTCTTCGGCTTTTTCGACCGCGCCCCTCATGCCTTTTGCCCCTTCTGTAAGGACCAGTTCAGCACCGAAGGCCTTGAGGATTTTGCGGCGTTCGATACTGAACGTTTCGGGCATTGTGAGAATCAGGCGATAGCCCTTGACCGCCGCAACGAAGGCAAGCGCAATGCCTGTGTTTCCGCTGGTCGGCTCGATGATGACACTGTTCTTTCTTAGTGCACCTCTTTTCTCGGCGTCATCGATCATCGCGAGGCCGATGCGGTCTTTGACACTCGACTGGGGATTGAAGCATTCGAGCTTTGCGACTATTTCCGCTTTCGTCGTATTGAGTTTGGAAATCCTGACCAGAGGCGTATTCCCGATCAGCTTCGTTATGTCAGGCGCGATTTTCATATGATCCTCCGGTATTCTGCAGCAACGATGCCGCCGTAGATGCGAACGAATGATAGCGTTTCTCCGCATCAAGTTTCGCCGGTGGCAGCACCAAGATCAGGCCCTCTGATGCGCTCCCTCAGCCCAGATAGCAATTATCTATTGACCTGTCTGAATTTGGTCCCCATTTGGCGTCAAAGAGACTGAACGCAACAAGCGGCGAAAACAGGACGCCCGCCCGCGGTCTTCTCAAGGAAAGATCGCGCTCGAGCAGCGACTGCACGCGTTCGACGTTGAAGAGCTCGCGTGGCAATCGATCTACCGAATGGCGGACAAGCTCTTGATACTTCGGGGAAAACGCCAACAATGCATCGATGTCATGATAGGCGCCCTGGTTGAAGGGATGCACGCTCTGCATACTTTGCCAGCGATTCCTGATAGAACTGCGCGCCTTCACACAGAATGAAGACCTCGCTAATGTATCGCGGCAAATGCTTCTGAAACTCCGGACCGTTCGCCAGCTAAGCGGTGAGCACAGTGCCCCCGGAAGGCCTGTCTTCGGGTCCGTGAACCATGCCAGCCCTGGGGAGACATCGCGCAGCGCAGACCTGACAAGACGTCCACCTCTTTTCCACTCGGATGGAATCGATATCGCGAAATCTGCGAGCTCATTATCGTAGATGAGAGAACGATCAACCAAACGTACCCGGTTGGTCCTTGTCGTGGGGGCAAGATCCGCTACGGAAAGAAGATTCTCGAATGGAAAACGATCCACGAGATCCTGGATCGGTCCCCCGCGGGAAATCCATTCCGAGAGATTTCGAATGCGGCGCTCTTTGGCAACGGCAAGGGCATCATTAAGCCCATCGGATAGACCCAACGTGATGAGATTCAAAGGGTAGGTCTCCCGAACCAATGCCGATTCCGACAGGACCTTGCCGATTGACTGGCTCCTGACACACTCCGGCCATGATGCTATCCGTGAAAGAGGAGCAAGATCATTTATGAAAAACCCCTTCAAGATCTGGTCGAAGTAAAGCCCGGTAGTTGCCACACGAATGCCGGCTTCAACCAGCTTGTCGAAGAACGTGACACCCCGGCATGCCAGGAAAGAACCAAACACTCCCTCGTTGATATCCACGGAAGCATGCGCTTGCATGACCGGATAATCGGTCGTCCGGGGCAACTCTATGCAGCGAACGCCACGCGTGGCCGCCACCTTCAATGCCAGCCTGCGTTCTCTGTTCACCATTCCGTCATTCGTGAACGTAATTGCGGATACGCTGTCAGGGGAGAGCGCCAGAATGAGACGCGAGTCTATCCCTCCGCTGAGGAATACTCCCAAGCCGCAGTTATCGGCCGTGCGTTTCGCTATGCTTCTCTTCAGGATGTCTGCGAGTCTGTGTGCCACTTCCCGCGGTGAAGACAGGTTTGTTTTCGCACACGGGTCGAACTCAAAATATCGCTCGATGTCAAGCTTCCCTCCAGCAAGCACGGCGTGTGCTGCCGGAGGCAATCTTCCTATGTCGGTGAAAAGTGTCCTTTCGCTGACCACTTTCTCAAAGCCAACGAACTCAGCCACGGCGATGGGGTCATACTCACGTCCGATATCGCCGCGATAGCGAAGCAGGGCACGGACTGATGATGCAAAAGCGAAATCGCCGTCCCTCTTCCAGACAAAGAGAGGACGAGACAAAAAGCGGTCGGTGTAGAGGTGAAGAGTCTTGCCGCGAGAGTCATAAAGTGCAATGCCAAAAGAGCCGTTCAGACGGCCCGCAAACGTCGGGCCATGTTCCAGGTAAAGATGCAGGCAGTACTCGGCTCTTTGTATCGTGGCAGCAGGTTCCCGGAGTGACTGCGGCACCTCGCCTGCGTCGGGAAACACCTCGCCATCGATGAGAAGGGTGACATTCGGGCTCTGCGCGACTGCAGGTTTCAAGGAAAACTCATTGCCATAGTCAACCGATGCACCGGCAAAAGAATCGCAAATGACTGTGATCAAGCGGTCGTTTGGAGAATAGGAGACGGGCACCGCCATCCGTTTCAAAGCAGCTGGGCCGGTTGTGTTGTCTGAGTAGGCACTCCTGTATCCGAATATCCCTGGCATGTCTGCTTCCCCCTAACTAGGAGGGAGATGGCGTCATGACAGATGTTCCGTGTCTGTCACGGTCGCAACCAAAAGAGATCGTTCCCGTGCTCGTCCCGGCATGATAGGCCCGCTCGAACGGACCATAATACCAGGAAAGAGATACTGTCAACACCTGCAAAGATGCGGCCCGATGTGTACGAGCCCCCTTGCCAAGCAGAACGCAGCAGGCATCTATGCATTCCCATTGGACAAGACGTTCAAGTTCGCAGGGCTGGCAGCACACCAGTTGGGATAAGGCTTTTCTCACTATGCACCAATGACCCATGACCCGGAATGCGGTATAATAGCATCCGTGAACGGTAGGTAGCTCCTCAAAGATGAGTCGGGGGGCGGCGGATCGGTTGTGGTGCCGAACACCTGCCAGCGGTACGGTGGGGCCTTGGTTGAGCGTCCCGGAAGTCAACGGATGGGTCCCTAAACAAAGGATTCCCGAAAGGAGGACAAGCATGAAACGGATGTGTTTGATACTACTTGTTGTTGGTGCATTTATGGTTACACTGTGTCCCTCGCATGCGCAGGGCGGGGCTCTCTATGCCATCTCCGGCGCGAGATACACGAATTCGGTTCTGTACAGCTTGGATCCCGGCACGGGCGCCGTCATTCAGACAGTCGGAAGTGCAGAGCTAACCGGGGACCAACACATAGTCAGCTTGGCATTTGACCCGTGCACCGGCGTCTTGTACGGCTACATCAATGTCTACGAGACATATAACCTGGGAGCGCTCGCCACTATTGATGTCAATACTGGACTCGCATCAGTGATCGGAGAAATCACTCCATTGCAAGTGCCCGATCTGACTTTCAGCCCTTCGCGTATTCTGTATGGCTGGACTGAGGGAGGCGCATGGTCGGACGATCTTGTCACCTTCAATACCGCTACCGGGGGCGTGACATGGGTTGGCGAATCCGGCATCGGCACCTGGGCGACCGGGCCCGGCTGCGATTCAGCGGGCAATCTGTACGTTAAGAACGGTGAGTCTCTGTACAGTGTTAATCCCGTCACCGGGGAGGCGACATTCTTGACATACCTGTCCTCATATACCAACAACACCCTGGCATTTGACGAGAATGATAACCTCTACAGTATATACAGGGGCGAGGGCACGACGTATCTCCTGACAATCGATATTGACACTGGACTGGTGACTACGATTGGGGATATCGGCGTACCCAACATCTCTGCCCTTGCCTTCCAGCCCAAGGGCACGCCCAGCGCAACCGAAGCGAAGACTTGGGGAAGGATCAAGGCACAGTACAAGTAGACTAAATATCCATCTGCGAGTTTTTGAGGGGCGGTCTTCTACTGGGCCGCCCCGTTTTCTTTGATTTGGACATGCCTGAATCCGGGTTGACCTGACCGAGAGCTGCCGCGATGACCCCACGGCACACCGGTCGATTGGGTCACGTTTCCCGTGCCGCGCTATTGGGTGTTGAACGTCAATTGTTTTTCCCGTTGGCGACAATTAGAATTCCCGTTTTTTCGATTTGAGTTCTGAACGCCTCTGATTTTCCGGGAGAGTGGAAGTTCGGCTTCCACAGAGGCTCCAGGACGCACGATCTCAGGTCTCCTTGATTCACGATACCCCCTCTTTTGGCAGGTTTAAGCGGTCAGCCTTCTTTTTCTGGGACACACCGAGGCGGTAGCTTTTGACATTGAGCTCAAGGATCACGCTGTGGTGGACGAGCCGGTCTATGGCTGCCGCCGTGGCGCATTGACTCATCGAAATTGTTACTGAAGGCTGGCTGTTGCCTCACTAGAATGT
>JASEGR010000008.1 GCA_030017955.1 Candidatus Eisenbacteria bacterium | reverse complement strand
GGTTGATCCGGTCTGACCCTTCGCTGACATATAAATCTCACTCAGAAATCTGGTCCCAGGGGACAGGTACGCCTTCGCGACGACACGCACTCGCTTCCCAACCCGAACCGGGACAGAAAAACACTATCCACAATGCGACTCCCCGCCAACGGACCATGCAAACCGTAACTTGTGGCACTCGATACCATGTTCATGTAAGTTTATGCATAAAGCAGGCTAGCCCATTGCTCTATCAGAAACACAACTCCCTGGCCCGTAGCCTTGTTGCGTCCAAGACTCCCGCCCGATTCTATTGGCTTGCCTGTGACAACGTGGGTGCATCGGTGCCTCTCATGGGGAGGGACTGTGGACAAGTACGTATCCATAATCCAGGCCATGATCTGGGCATTTGTGTTTACATCGGGCGCAGGGATGTCGTACTCAGGTCCAATGTTATTCCCTAGTGCAAACGTAAAGCGACGTGTAATGCGCTCAAGTTCATTCAAGCTGAACCGGGTCGGATCGATCTGAATCCCCCCCTTTGCCCCACCGAAAGGGATATCCGCGATGGCGCTCTTCCATGTCATCCATGTCGCCAGTGCTCGCACTTCGTCAATGTCCACCGACGGATGGTACCGAAGTCCTCCCTTGAATGGGCCCAAGGCGTTGTTGTGTTGGACACGGTAACCTGTGAGCACCTCGATGTGTCCGTTGTCCATTCGCACAGGAAAATGAACGGTGAGCTCGTTGGTGGTGGTGCTAAGAATGTTCCGGATATCCGGGTCGAGTTTCATGATGTCGGCCGCGTTGTCAAACTGCCTGCTTGCATTTCGGTAAGCGCTCGTTCTTTCCTCTTCGACTAGTTCCTTGACTGCTCGCATTGACTATCCTCCTTTGTCCAATGATGATGTAGCATAAGACTTCCGCCGGTTAGCTCAGCAACTAGCCAACGACATGGACCAGTTCCCTCATGTGTTTAGTACACTTCAAGTTCGAACAGACCTGCATCGTTAACCCATGGCGGTCAATCATGGGAACCATCGGTGCTCCGCACTTCCCACAGTTTCCTGCCGGAAGAAACTCTGCGTGGCAGTGGGGGCAGAAGAAATTCACGACTCCTTCCCGCGATAATTCGTACTCGCATTCCACGGAGTAACTGCACGGTATGGAGGAGAACCTCAGCCACCCGCACTCCACGCCGAAGGAGGCTGTAATGTTGATTGATGGATGACCGTCAACCGGATGCTCCTGGCACATCAGACTGTGGTTGCAATGCGAGCATCTGATCTTGCGGGATTGGAGGGCTCCCCTTGCGTCGTTTCGACTGTCCTTGTCTTCCTCCGCGGGTCTGAGCCTGAAAGAGTCGTGGAAGGTAACAAGGGAATAAATGTCAGGCAGTGAACGTCCCGTACTGTAAGCCAAGATTCTCAGGGCTTCTTTCGGGAGGTAGCCGAAGGTGTTCTGTATGTCGAGAAGTATCGAGACAAGCCCACGCTCCTCCTTATCATGTCTCTCTATGATCCGGAATATTGTTTCGGAATTCATATCATTTCTCCTGTGCAGATAATGTTCTCGCGTTGGCTCCCTGGCCGTGCCAGGTGTCAAATTCAGATACCCATTCATTTTCTTGCACTTTTCAAAACCGCCCCCTCTCTCCGGATTTCCCATCTGTCCCGCCTTTCGCTGCGCGGGTCTTCTGAGAGGAAGGGCTCACAATCGTACAGTTTTTGATGACCCCCAACGCAGAAGGGGCCGAGCCTTTGTCCCCGATGGAATCGCCTTTCCCCTCCGGCAGATTCTTTCTCCTCTTGAATTCGTTGAAGGCACGAGCCACATGATCAAGCAACTCAGAAGGACTGAATGGCTTCTCCGCATAGCACAAGCAACCGTTGCGCGAAAGCCCTGCCACGGTGTCCTTGTCCCTGTACCCCGACATGACAAGAACCGGGATGACGGCATTGATCCTAAGCAGCTCTTCGACTAGTTCGGACCCTGTCAGTCCCGGCATTTGGACGTCCACCACCAGGAGATCAAAGGACTTGGAATGCTTCGCTGATTCCACGATCCGTGCCAGCGCTTCAACGCCGTCACTTACGATCGTGACTTCGTACCCAGCTTTCCTGAGTACCAGAGAAAGACCAAGCCGGCTGTGCTTTTCATCATCCGCTACAAGGATATTCTTCTTCCTCACCTTGACTCTCATTTGAATTAGCCTGCGCATTCCGACATCAGCGCTCTACACAGCCGTAAGGCACTTGCAAGGAATAGGCCGATTCCTCGCGTGTTGCTTAATCCTTTGGGAATCTTGAGATTATGGGAGAGTCAGGCGGACGAGGAGGCAGTGAAATGGTGCAACATATGTTGACGAGTCTTTCCTCATCAATGCCAATGTCTTTCGTAATCTAGAGATTGGAAGGATCGAAAACGGAGGGGATGCAAGGAATGTTGCACCCTTCTGACGCTGGAATCTACTCTACTTTGCTCTCAGGCGCCTGTTCAGTGCCTGGCGGCTTATTCCTAACAGCCGGGCTGCAATGCCCTGGTTGTTGCCGGACCGCTTCAAGGCCTCCGCAAGAAGCTGTTCCTCAGCCTTCTTAAGGGTCGGCAGCTCTTCCGGAAAGACAACAGAAGCTCCCTCCTCGATCCGTGAGGGCTCCTTTGTCACGTCGTTGGCTGAGTCTGTTTCTCGGCCAATCGCTTTCTTGAAATGCACCAAGGACAGGATCCCAGACTTATGACTGCTGACAGCATCGAAGATCATGGCCCTCAGTTCCCTAATATTCCCGGGGAAGTTGTAGGTGCCCAGAAGAGTGAGGAGCTCTTTCGGAGCGGTCGGTGCTTTCTTTCCAAGGGCCTTGGCAGCTTCTTTGAGGAAATGGTCGATCAGAAGAGGCAAGTCACTTAGACGCTCACGCAGCGGCGGGATGTGGACATGATGTGTTCGCAATCTGTAATAAATATCCTGCCGGATTTTACCAGATTTCAGTAGGGCATGAATATTTTGGTTGGTTGCCACAATGATTCTGGAGTCCGTGTGTTGGGGAAGATCCGACCCAAGAGGAAAATATTCGCGCTCCTGCAAGAGTCGCAGAAGCTTTACTTGAGAAGAAGGGCTCAGGTCTCCTATTTCATCAAGAAAGAGGGTTCCTCGCTGCGCCTGTTCTATCATACCGCTTCGAGCCTCATCAGCACCCGTGAATGCACCCTTCTTATGCCCGAAGAGAGTATCGGCGAAGACGTTATCGTCCAGGCCTGCCACATTGACGGGAACAAAAACCCCTTCACGTCTGCTTAAGGTGTGGGTTGACTTGGCAATCAGTTCTTTGCCAACTCCGGTCTCACCTGTAATTAGCACTGGCTGGGAGGTCCTGGCGATAGCTTCAACGTATTGGAAGATAGATTTCATGGCCTCGTTTTGGGTAACTGTCTCAAAGAAAGCTTCAGGATATTCCAGCCCGCTCGAAAGAATGCGCGTTCTCAGCATATTGTTTTCACGTCTCAATTCACTCAGCTCAATGGCGCAGTTGACTGTCGTGATGAGCCGGTTTTTTTCCACGGGCTTGACAAGGTAGTCGAAGGCCCCAAATCTCATACATCTGACGGCCGTTTCCACTTCGTTTGCGCCGGTGATGATGATTACAGGAATATCGGGGAAGTCTCTCGTGACACTAACAAGGATCTCCTCGCCCGACATCTTTGGCATCCAGAGATCAAGCAGGATCAACTCCATCTCCTGACTTGCGATCATAGCGATTGCTTTCGAACTGTCCTGACATGCCAAGATGTTGTTTATCCCGCCAGCATACAGGGTTATGCGGAAGCTCTGAAGAGCCTGAGCTTCGTCATCAATAAGCAGTATCGGGAGAGAAGGAAAGATGGGTCTATTCATCGCACCGCTGCATTATTTGAATTCTGATCACTTGAGACAGGCAAGATGAGTGTGGCTACAGTTTCCTTTCCGAGCTCCGACGTGAAACTCAGTGTCCCATTGTGATCTTTTACGATGCCTGCTGAGACCGATAATCCGAGGCCGGTTCCACCGGTTTGTCTCTTGCTGGTGAAGAACGGGTCCATGATATGGGGCAGATGTTCGCGCGGAATCCCTCTACCTTCATCCCGCACTATGACCACAACCCTGCGTGGATTTTTCTCATATTCGGTTGAGACATAGATGCCTTTGTGCCTATCCGGGAGCGCCTCACATGAGTTCTGCACTAGGTTGACGACAACTTGCTCTAACCTGTGGAAATCCCCCTTGATGGGGGGAATCTCTTTTCCATACTGGACAGAGAAACATTTCGTTGACCTTCTTGTCAGGTTGTTCAGCAAGGTCAGAGCTGATTTTACCACCAGGTTGATGTCAACGGACTGCTCCAGGTTCGGCGTTTCTGCCCGGGCAAAGTCCTTCAAGCTCTGAACAATTTTTTTGATCCGTTGAGATCCTTCCAGGATTCCGGAAAACAGGATCGGGATGTCTTCCCGCATTTCAGAGTAGGAAATACCACCCATCATGAAATCCCCATGTTCCCTGTAGTATTGCTCCAATATTGGAGCGATGCTCTCCCACGTTTCAGCTAATATGGGCGCATTCAACATGATGAAGCTGTTAGGATTGTTGATCTCGTGCGCGACCCCTGACACCAGGGTGCCGAGAGCAGCCATCTTGTCGAGTTGGATCAGTTGCTCGCGCTGCCTTTCGGCCTGCTCCTCAGCCTGCTTGTATCCGATGATTCTTTCCACATGTTCTGAAATGGTATCGAGGAGACTCCTCTCTTCCTCTAGAAATGGGGCTGGCTCGTTCTCAGGCACGGCTTTCACATAGTAAACCTCAAGGGTGCCTGCTCTCTTGCCCTGCAGAAAGATATCTGACGACTGTTTCCACTTTGACTTCCGGAAGTTTTTGGTTCTCAACTCTCGGTCCTGGAGAACAAGTCTCGCACATGTGCTTTCAGGATACTGCCAGGCTGACGGAATGAGTTCAACGATGGTTTGAAGCAGATCGTTGAGAGAGACGTCTCGTCTATCACTGAGCCTGGAAATACTGTAAAGACAGTTCAGCTCTTTGACCCGCTCCTGAAGCTGCCGGCTGAGTTCGCGTGCCTGGTCCTCCGCCGATCGATGCTTGGAGTACTTTGATTTCAGATTGGAAAGCTGATGCCGCAGTGTCCGAAGTTCGTGAACGACCTCGGGGTTTGTTTTCGCTTTATTTCTCGCAGTCACAATAGGGACTCCGCCTTGTTTTGCAACCGGTTCTCACCAACGATTCTAAAGTCGCAACGGAATCTTTGTTGAAAGTCCTTGCAGAAATGCAGGGAGACCAGGAAATCATATCACCGACAATCCTTTTCACACCGTGAAAAAGACGCATCAGAGACGCATCGCAGAGCTTGCTTTCTGTCCTTACACTTCCCATTCTGACTCGGCGTGGCAGTGGATCGTCCACCCCCGTTAGAGTCTGTAAAAACGAGCTCGGAGGAGGGGCAACGTTTTTCCTCACGTCCGCCGCACTGGCTGCTACGACTTTTTCCATGCCGAGCTTCACCCATCGGTCTTCTCCCCGACGCCCATGCTGCGTCTGAGGCTTCTCTACCAGCCCCCTGGCTCACAAGCTCACAGTTCCCAAATCCCAGCCTCTCAACAAAGACGAATTTCCTGCTTCGCGCGAAGTAGTACCGTATCTCGTATGCAGCCGAATCCATACTCGTAGGCCGTGGGCCAAACGACCATCAAGTACTTTCCCGGCGAAATAGAGAATGTGAATACTCCCGAAAAGCTGACCTCTGAGGAAACCGTGTCACTCACTGTACCTGTCCGACACTACGTTTCGTCTCAGAATTTGTTCTTCCACCTGCCTGCCCTTTGTGTCATAGAAGACCATCAACATATCTAAGGCAGCCTCAACTCCAGCTTCTGACGACAGTTGCCGGAACTGCCTCACGGCTGGATAACGCCAGAGTTTCTCTCCCTTGCCAAGGCTATTGTCTTTTGTCCCTCCAGTCAAGTGAGACTCACACTTCCCCAGTGATGGTACTCCCGTCCCTTCAGACAACAACAGGACGGTTTTCCGCAGGGCCCATCCAATGAGACCAAGCTTCCCTGAACCATCCGGGGGCCTAACTTCTTCAAAGAGAGAATGAGATTGTATCTTCTTCTGAATTGCCTTTTCACAATCCAGTGCAGAACCACCGCCAAGCGAGTTCGGCAACAGGGTCATACTTGACGTTGCCTGCGCGTTTTTCTCTTTGACTGATACGGCTGGCAATGGTAAGTTTGGACCGCATTTTAATCAGAAACGCTAAATCAGCGAATCGGCAACAGGCAATCTTTGTGGAGGAGGTATTTGATGCCCAGGCACAAATCGCCGGCGAAAAGGGCGAGGCAGACGCTCAAGCGGAGTTTGAGGAACAAAGGAGTGAAATCAAGACTTAAGACCGAGATAAAGAAACTTGGAGCGGCAACTTCCAAGGAAGAGGCTTCAGCGAACCTGAGCGTTGTCTCTTCCCTTCTCGATAAGGCCTCAAGGAAAGGCATACTCAATAGAAGAACTGTCAGCCGGCAGAAATCCAGGCTGAGCATATCTGTGAACAAATTGCAGAAGTGATAAAGATCGGACCCTGCAACCGGAGCCAAGGCGCCGGGCAGAACGGCACGGACTTCCCTTAAATCAACCGCTCAGGAACTTGTTGAGCACTGACGGCAGTTTGTCCCTATCCACCATCTCTACAGCACCCGTTCTTCGATGCCTTACCTCCACCTTTTTCTCGCTCAGCGTTTTTGCACCAACTGTGATTCTCACCGGAATACCAATAAGATCGGCATCCTTGAATTTGTTGCCGGGTCTTTCATCCCGGTCGTCCAGAAGAACGTCAAACCCCTTGCCAACCAGCTCCTCGTAGATTGACTCAGCAATATTCACCGCCTCAGGTTCATTCATGTTCACGACAAGAATCAGCACCTGATACGGGGCAAGCGACGGCGGCCATATAATTCCATCCGAGTCATGGCTCTGCTCAATCACTGCCGCTACCGTCCTCGTTATTCCGATTCCATAGCAGCCCATTATGAATGGCTTCTCTTTCCCCTCCCTGTCGAGGAATTTTGCCCCCATACTGGTGCTGTATTTCGTACCCAGCTCGAAAATCTGCCCGACCTCTATTCCCCTGAATGATTTCAGCTTCTTCTCGCAGCGGGGGCATCTATCGCCTTCACGCGCCACGGCAATATCTGCGTATTCCCCAATCGCGAAATCACGACCAGGATTTGCGTCCACGAAATGGTAGTCTTCTTCATTTGCCCCCACGACAATGTTCTTCATGTTCCTGACGCGGTTGTCAGCAACTATCCTCACTCCCCTCAGGCCAACCGGTCCCGAATACCCCATTGGTCCGCCGGTTACCTTGAAAACCTCTTCGGGCGCTGCCATCTCGAAAGGCATTCCTCCCAGAACCCTTCTACCCTTTGCCTCGCTCATCTCCCTGTCACCCGGAATAAGAAACGCGCAGATCTTGTCCTGAGATTTCACAATCAGGGTCTTTATGAGCCTCCGCGAAGGAACTCCGAGAAATAGTGTCACCTCTTCAACTGACCTCTTCCCCGGCGTGTGGGCTTTCGTCATCGGCCTTTCGGCTTCAGAGGGAGACTCTTCAGTCCCGGTCCCGGCCCTGTCGCTGGAAGCAGCATATCCGCAGTCACAACTTAGGATCTCTGCTTCTCCCGATTTTGCCAGCACCGTGAATTCATGCGTGATATCCCCTCCGATCGCCCCGGAATCGGCTTCAACTATCACGAAGTTAAGTCCGCACCGTGAGAATATTCTTGAATATGCCTCCTTCATGTCGGCATAAACTTTCATCAACGAGTCAGCGTCTTCATGAAAGCTATACGCATCCTTCATCATGAATTCCCGTGCTCTTATCACTCCAAAGCGGGGCCTGATCTCGTCTCTGAACTTCGTCTGGATTTGATAGAGAATGAGCGGAAGCTCCCTGTACGACCTTACCTCTTTCCTCGTAAGGTCGGTGACGACCTCCTCGTGTGTAGGCCCCAGAGCATATTCGCGTTTCTGCCTGTCAATGGGCCGCAGCAATTCCTCTCCATAGATATCCCATCTGCCGGATTCCTTCCAGAGCTCAGCTGGATGAAGAATCGGCATGAGGGTCTCCTGCCCGCCTATCCTGTTCATCTCCTCCCTGACTATCGCTTCCACTTTCTTGACGACCTTCAAGCCAAGCGGGAGAAACGTGTAAACCCCTCCGGTCAGTTTCCTTATCATTCCTGACCTGATCATCAGCTTGTGACTCGTGATCTCCGCATCAGAGGGATCTTCTTTCAATGTCGGTATGAAAGCCTTTGTCCAGCGCAACATTTCCTCCTTTCATCCGGCCCGAGCACTTCTTCTTCCTCAGAAATTCCATCCTACTGAAAATTCAGAATAAGTCCGGGGCTCGATTCTACCGCCGTATATACGCCTGACAAAGTCTATTCTTATGACAGGCAGGTATCCGCTCCCCAGGAATACGCCGACCCCGGTGCTGCCTACCGGTTCCTGAAGAGCCGTATCTCCTGCCGTCGCCCAATCGGTGAAAATGGCGCCCCGCAGGGTCGGGAATTCGAGCGAGCCCATCGGCAGAGAGAAAATGAGTTTATCAATGAGTGGAAACCTTATCTCTAGATTACCAAGAAAAGCCCTTGTGCCGGAGAGTGCCCTCCTCTCGAATCCTCTCAGCGTGCCGCTGCCGCCGAGAAAGTACCGCTGAGGTTCCTTCCCTACGCTCGTTCTGCCGCAGACCCTTGCTGCTACCACGCCGCCCCTGAAGAGCTTTGTGTATTTCCGTGCGTCAAAAAGAAGGCTCAGGGAATTCCCATCCACCCTCTTCAGATCTCTCGTTGCACCCAAAGTCAGATAGAATCTGAGACCGCTGCTTATCCCTGAGGCAGTCCAAAAGCCGGTGTCCCTGACAAGAGAGAGATAAAGTGAAGAGAGAACCGTGTCCTCGACTTTGCCTGAACGGTAGAGATGCTTTTCGACATTTCTCAAGACAGCTGTCCCGTCCAGTCTCTGGAATTTTGAAAATGGATAACTCGTTATGAGAAGCCCGCCCGCCCTCTCCTCTCTTCTCACAACGTCAAGCTCCTCATCGTAGAGCCGGGTAAGTCTGAAGACTCCCAGGCCGTAATTGAGTCTTTTCGAAAGATTGAGATAGGTCATGCCGACGTCGAAGTAGTCAAAGAAGTCACCCCCGAACATCGCTTCGCTTGATACAAGAAAATAAAGCTGCTCATTTCCAAGGACGTCTGTCAGGGCGAGCTGTCCGAGTCCGCCGCTCCCGAAATCCGGGTCGTAAGCAACTGCTGTTTGCGCCGCATCCAGCCCAAACTTTCTTCTGTACGGTCTGACGCGGTAGTTTGTCGTCGACTTGTAGCCCGGAGTCCAGGACTGATGGTAGGGTCTTGCTTCTCCGCTCTGCCAGGCGAGTGAGTCTTTCAGGTCTATCCTGTATATGTGAAACTCCCTTCCTTCGTAGCCGGAGAACAGAAGCCCATTCCCGGACGGTTCCCAGTCGGGATGAAATGGTGATGAAAGAAGTGCCGTGGCTCTTGCATAGCTGCCGTCCCTGGAGACGACATACAGCTCAAACTGTCCGTCCCGGTCAGATCTGAAGCAGACCCGCTCTCCGTCAGGGTTCCACGATGGATCGTAGTCATGATAGGGTCCCGCGGTAAGCTGGAGAATTTTGCCCGATGCAACGCTGAGCACAAAGAGATTCGAACAGCCCGCCTTGCCGTCGGCACCTCTGTCTGACGAGAAAACTACTTCATCTCTTGCCGGTGACCAGTCCGGGTCCCGGTCGTCAAAAGGGTCGTCCGTGAGCTGGGTCGATTTGCCTTCCGGGATCTCGACAAGGTATAGATCGCTTTTCCCGGCCATGGTGGCGCCGCTGAATACTATTTTTGTTCTGTCCGGCGACCAGGATGGGGAAGACAGGGACACAAGTGAAGGAAACTCGAACTTCTTGAGGACCTTTCCCGATTTGATGTCGAGGATGTTCAGGACATCATTCCCTCCGCTTTTCGAGACAAAAGCCAGCTCTTCTTTCGAGTTCACGGAAAGCCTGCTCCGAAAAGGATGAAGTGATTCGAAGCCGCTGGAGAACCCGCTTTTCACCAATCTCCGGGACTTCTGGCTTGAGGAGCTCAACTTGCGCTCGTTGATGTCTGAGTATCCTTTCTCGTTTGAAAGATAGACGAACTCTTCGTCTTTCGACTCGCCATCCTGATTGAAACAGTACGGCCGGATGTTGATCGTCCCGGATGAGGTGAGTCTCTCACCCACTTCCTCCAGGGATTTGCGGTCTCCAATAAGAGGGTAGTATCTTCTTCTCAGCTCCTGAACCCATTCTCTATTGAGGACCGAAAGGTCGCTTCCCGTAACAAATCTTATGACGTCCTCAAACCTTTCCTTCCTCCACCAGTTGTCCATTATGTCCAGTATGCAATTTTCCCCGTACTTCTCAGTAAGGAACAGAAGGAATGAATGTCCCTCTTTGTAGAGAAGAAGACTCCCCGATATCTTCCAGAGTTCTCCAACCGGGACAAGCCGGCCTGTAAGAACAGCATCCCCAAGAATCATGTCCGCTTCGGAATCCCACGGCCCGGACCAGATTTCCGCAAGTCCTTCAGAGAACCAGAGAGGGGGAAACGCATAGCGGGTGGTCTTGTGCTTTTTGAGAACGAAATCAAGTTTCTCAAGCATGAACGCGTGAACAAGTTCATGTCTCAGTACCTTGATGAACCGGTAGTATGACCCGGTGTGAGGGACAAGCACCCTTCCTCTGATGAGTTCGGTAAGCCCGCCAACTTCCTCGGGAATCAGGAAAGGAATGACGTTCGTTTGCTCCATGTAATGATGAGAGCTGTAGACGATGAGCGGAATCCTGCCCGGGGGTTTGAAATTGAATCGTCTCTGGTACTCGACGCAGATAGATTCGGCCTCCTGGGCCGCGAAGTAGGCGAGCTCACGTTCTTCAGGATAGAAATGCAGATTCACGCTCGGGGTCTCGATCACCGACCACCGCAGCCGCGAATACTGGACCTTGTTCATTCCGAATATGCCCTGCGCAGAAAGAAGAGAAGGGAATAGGACCGCGAGGGTAATTGAGAAAGCAATTGCACGGATTAATCTCACGCCTGCTCCATGTCGCGCATCGTGTACCGTCCCGGCCTTCTGCCGATTATGAATTTCGCGGCCTTCAGAGCCCCGGCCGCAAAACAGTCCCTGCTTTCCACCTTGTGGCAGACAGTTATCCTCTCACCTTTTCCTGCAAAGATGATCTCATGTTCTCCGACTATTGTGCCGCCTCTCACCGCGTGGATTCCCAGCTCTGAGGCAGGTCTTGCGCCGACTTTCCCTTCCCTCCCGTGCTTGAGGACATCAGGAAAGCTCCACCCCTTCGCCTCGCAGATTACCTCTGCAATGCCTAGAGCAGTCCCGCTCGGAGAGTCCTTCTTCTCCCTGTGATGTTTCTCTACAATCTCGATATCGTACCCATCACCAAGCTTGGCTGCCAGCATACGGGAGGCCTCCGTGAGTATTTTCACTCCCCAGCTCATGTTCGGAGAAACAAAAATCGGGGAACTCTTGCCGGCAGTCTCTATCTCTTTCATCTCGAGGGACCCCAACCCGGTAGTTCCGATTACCATCGGCTTGCCAATTCTGCCGCAGATCTTGGCATGCATGGCAGAAGCTTCCGGACTCGTGAATTCAATGACCACCTGGCACCGCTCCACAACCCGGCTCAGATCATCGACAATCTCGCAGGGGGGGGGTTCTCCTTTGTAGTCCTTGGCTTCGACCCCGCCAACGACCTCAAATTCACCGGAGAGGCGGGCAATCTCGATGATCCTCCTGCCCATCTTTCCGCCTGCCCCGCAGACGACAATTCTGACAGCGCCTTCGGTTTTCAATTCAGTCATCCTCTCTTTCGCGCACCTATCTGGCGCCCAGAGGTTCTCTTGGTTTGAGGCCGTGCCGTGTCAGCGCCTCTCTTATCACCCGTTCGCTTTCCTTTCCAACCGGGACAAGAGGAAGCCGTAGGTCGCCTTCAATCAACCCCAGAAGTTCAAGAGCCTTCTTGACCGGCGACGGGTTGGTTTCTACAAACATTGCCTTTGAAAGCGGAAAGAGTTTCATATGCTTCTCTCTTGACAGGGCTTCCTTTCCGGAAAGAAAACTCTCTACCATCTCAACTACATCTTCTGGGACAACGTTTGCCGTAACAGAAACCACTCCCTTGGCGCCGATCGACAGCATCGGCAAGGTCAATGAATCGTCGCCCGAAAGAACAGTGATACTGCACTTCGAGAGGATCGCGCTTACCTGGTCGAGCAGTCCGCTTGCCTCCTTTATTGCGACGATGCTCTTGATTTCGGAGAGCCGTGCAACCGTGTCAGGAAGTATGTTCACACCTGTCCTGCCCGGGACATTATAGATCACGAGCGGGATGTTCACTGCTTCCGCCACTGCCTCGTAGTGCCTGAAGAGCCCCTCCTGGGTAGGCTTGTTATAATATGGCGTGATCAGCATCGCACCGTCGAGGCCGCATTCCTTGACGAGTCTTGTAAGTTCAATCGACGTGGAGGTCGCATTCGTGCCGCTCCCGCCCACAACAGACACCCTGCCCCCAGAGATCTCCTTTGTCAGTTTGAAGAGTCTCTTTTTCTCATCCAGAGTAAGCGTTGCAGCTTCGCCGGTACAGCCGGCAGGCACAATTCCCTGAACCCCGCCCTCGATGAGCCGCTCAACGTGAGAGGCAAACGCCTCCTCGTCAACCTGGCCTTTTCTAAAAGGCGTAACGCTTGCCACAAAGACTCCTTCAAACATCTGACTCCCTCCTTTCAACCAATGTATTGCGGTAAGACTTCCCCTTCAAATAATACTTGAGCATCTCCGCGTAACCATATCTCATTAAAAGTTTTACCAGACTCATTGAACGCGGCTTCGAGCCACACTCCGCTTTCGGTCAATACTTTAACCGGAGACGGAATTCCCCATGCCCTTGAAGCTACCAATGCCGCCGCAACTGCACCGGTCCCGCATCCCCGGGTCTCAGCCTCGACTCCCCGCTCATAGGTTCGGACCCTGATTTTCCGGCCCCCTAACCTCTGGACAAAATCCACATTCGTTCCGTGAGGTCTGAACGAAGTGTGATTTCTCAGCGTCCTGCCGAGCCCCGCCACATCAATCGTTCTGACATTGTCAACCAGGACGACAAAGTGCGGGACGCCCGTGTTTATGAGACTCCCGGCCATTTTCTTTCTGGTTACTTCGACTCTCATGTCTTCGCGGATCATGCGGCTGTCTGACATTTTCAGGGAAACTGATGCTCTTTGCACTTTCGCTTCGTGAGGCCCGTCAATGGCTTGAAAACAGACTTCTTTTGTGCCCCGGGCTACGATGGATATGAACCGTGCAAAACACCTCCCGCCGTTTCCACACATTTCCGCTTCACTTCCATCCCTGTTGAAATAACGCATTTTGAGGCCGCGGCGACCCGTGTTTTCGAGAAGAAGAAGGCCGTCCGCGCCGATCAGCTTCCGGTCGCAGAGCCTTCTTGCAGCGAGATTTCTCCTCTTGATGACGCCCTTTCTATTGTCTATCACGACGAAGTCATTCCCGGCTCCTGCCATCTTGAGAAACGGGATCTTTCTGGAGGTCATTGCGTCCTCTACTGTTTCGGAAGAGGAGGGAACTTCGCCTTGCTATCTTCCTCGGGCTTGACCATGACAGTCGTCTTTTCGGAGAAGACCTCTCCGGGATTCTGCTTTTCATTCCCATCGGTGTCTCTGAAGCACCAGACCGAGTACTCCCCGGCAGGCACCCTGTCAATCCTGAAGTGTCCAAGTGTATCTGCCTTTGCCGAAAATGAGACTGTGGAATCGCCGGTAGAAACTGCGCGCCCGAAGATCTGCTTCTCTTGCTTCGCCGAAAGAGAGTCACCGACACTGCCGAGAATAATGCCGGGTTCTTTCGGGTCGGCCACAAACCAGGCTGGCAGTTTGACCGATTCATTTCCCTTTTCCAGTTGAATCGGCCATTTGTATTTCGCAAGTACGTCATCCTCTTCATCGTAGGCCCTGTTTCCATTTCTGTCCACGAAGCAGAAGAGGTCGTAGCTCGTTTCCGGCTCAATTCCCGGCATCCTGAAATCCCCTGCCTTGCCGGCCTGGCAGATTCTGCCGATTCCGTCCTCGGTCGCCCGGAACGGCACCCCGGAGGGAACCATGTACAGCATCGCATTCTCGACCCGGACTCTCCTGCCTTCCAGTTTTCCCGTCACCACTCCATTGAGCATGACCTCTCCGGTCGAGAACAAGAAAAGCTTAGGCTCGCCCATAAGATTTCCATGCGAGTCCCTGGCTCCCGCACCGATCAGAACTGTGTACGTGGTGTCCGGACGAAGAGGTTCGAGGGGAGTCAGAATCAGGTTATTCTGCTTCCAGCCTGCTGAAGAAGTCTGAATCGGAGGCCTGGTGAAGAGCCAGTCCTCTACGGTCCGCCTCTCCATTCTCTCACTGAATCCGATGCTGATCCTGCAATCGAGCGGAACCCTGGCCTGGCCGGAATCAGGAAAGGTCGAACTGACCGCCGGCGGCGAAAAATCAATGGGGCCTCCCGGAGGAGGACCCTTTCTCGCGCAGGATGGAAGAACACCGAGAGCTAGAACAAGAAGGAGCAGGTTCCTTCCATTCACTTTTTTCTCCCGAGTAGAGTTGCAAGAAGGCCGTTTTGAAGGTGCATTCTGTTTTCCGCCTCATCGAAAACGATTGAGTTCGGCCCGTCAATAACATCATCTGTGATCTCATCTCCTCTGTGAGCCGGGAGACAATGCATGACGAGACAGTTCTTCTTAGCCAGAGAAACCGCGGTTCGGTTCACCTGATAGGGCTTGAATTGGCGGGCTCTTGCTTCTCTCTCAGATTCCTTGCCCATGCTTGCCCAGACGTCGGTGTATATGACATCGGCTCCTTTCGCGGCCTCCCGGGGATCCTGTGTCAGCAGAACCTTGCCCTTCCCTTTCTTTCCGGCTTCGGCCAGGACATCCGGGTCAGGTGAATATCCCTGCGGATGAGCGACTCGAAGCTCAAACCCGAATCTCTGCGTGGCATCAATCCATGAATTGCACACGTTGTTCCCGTCGCCAAGGTAAGCGACAATCATCTTGTCCGGGTCAAGATTCTTCTCCTTCAGCGTAAATATGTCGGCAAGCACCTGGCATGGATGATGGATGTCCGTGAGCCCGTTTACCACCGGTATTGACGAAGCTGATGCAAGCCTCTCAACCCATTCATTCCGGAAAGTTCTTATCATTATTCCATCCCCATACCTCGAAAGGACCTTTCCAACATCCTCCAGCTTCTCCCTTGAATCAACGCCGATCTCCTCATCCCTGAGGTGAACGGCTCTCCCCCCGAGGCGCGCCATACCGACCTCGAAACTGACTCTGGTCCTGAGGCTGGGTTTGTGAAAAATCATGATAAGAGTTTTCCCTTTGAGAGGCGCCTGGCCGGTCTCCGACGGAGATCCTCTTTTCAATTCAAATGCCGTGTTGAATATGCCATCTATTTCATCCCTTGTCAGATCAGGAATGCGAATGAAGTCTTTCTTCACAACGCTCCTTTCAGAGAATGTACCTGCTCAGGTCCTGGTCCTCAGCAATCCGTCCAAGCTTCTCCTTTACCATTTCCTTTGTCACAAGTATTTCCTTATCGCCGCAGTCTGGAGCCTCGAAGAGTATTTCTTCAAGCAGAAGGGTCAGAACAGTGTGCAGCCTTCTTGCACCTATGTTTTCTGTTCTCTCATTCACCAGACTTGCGATTTCTGCAATTGCATCTATTCCTCCATCCGTGAAGGCTATCTTCACGGCTTCCGTGTCAAGGAGCGCCGTGTATTGTTTGAGCAGGGCGTTCCTGGGTTCCCTTAGAATTCTCTTAAAGTCGTCACTTGACAGGCTGTCAAGCTCAACCCTTATAGGAAATCTTCCCTGAAGCTCCGGAATCAGGTCGGATGGCTTGGAGCCATGGAATGCCCCTGCGGCGATGAAAAGAATGTGGTCAGTCTTCACCATTCCATATTTTGTTGGAACAGAGCAGCCCTCAACCACAGGAAGAATATCCCTTTGAACTCCCTCTCGTGAGACATCCGGTCCCATCGTGCTCTTGTCCGCAACTATCTTGTCAATCTCATCAATAAATATTATGCCCGAGTTCTGGGCCCTGGCCAACGCCTCCTGAACGACTTTATCCATGTCGACAAGCTTGTCCACCTCTTCCTGGAAAAGGAGCTGCTTTGCTTCCCTGACCTTTACCTTCTTTCTTTTCTTTCTGGTGGGAAGGAGTCCTCCAAATGCTTCCTGGATGTTCAAGTCCATCTCTTCCATGCCCGAGGCCGAGAAGATCTCAATCGTAGGGTACACGTGTGATCTTACCTCGAGTTCGACGATTCGTTCGTCAAGCTTGCCCTCTCTCAGCTGTTTTCTCAGTTTCTCCCTGGTCTCCTGGACATCCGCAACAGCGCCGGAGTTCTCCTGAGTCGGCTCCTCCTTCACTTTCTTTCTCGGTCTCGGAAGGAGAGTGTCCAGAAGCCTCTCTTCAGCTTGTTGGCCGGCGACTTCCATGACCTCGCCGGATTTCTCCTGCTTGACCATGCCCACCGAGAGCTCAACCAAATCCCTCACCATCGATTCAACATCACGTCCCACGTAGCCGACCTCAGTGAATTTCGACGCTTCGACTTTTATAAACGCACATCCTCCAAGCCTCGCGAGTCTCCTCGCGATCTCGGTTTTCCCAACGCCGGTCGGCCCAATGAGTATTATGTTGTTGGGCATGATCTCTTCCTTGAGATCGCCTTTCACCCGCTGCCTTCTCCATCTATTCCTCATGGCTATGGCAACGCATTTCTTGGCGTTGTCCTGCCCGACAACATATTGGTCAAGCTCCTTGACTATCTGCCTTGGGGTGAGCTCCTTCTCTTTTTTCAACACAGTTCCATCAGCCTCAGAAGTCTTGTCAGTCAGCTCGCGGGGCAAAGTTCTCACAGCTCCTCCACAACGATGTTTGCGTTAGTGTACACACAGATTTTGGAAGCTATCTCAAGCGCTTCCTTCACAATTGACGCGGCATCCAGGTCTGAATGTTTCATAAGGGCACGGCATGCAGCCAGGGCATAAGGACCGCCGGAGCCAATCGACACAATTCCATCTTCCAGCTCGATGACCTCGCCTGTTCCGGTTATGATCATTGAATGCTCGTGTGATACAACTGCAAGCTGCGCTTCAAGTCTTCTGAGTATCCTGTCAGTCCTCCATTCCTTGGCCAGTTCAACAGCGGCCCTTCGCAGGTCGCCCTTGAATTCCTCAAGCTTCTCCTCAAACTTCTCGAAGAGGGTGAGCACATCGGCTGCCGCGCCGGCAGAACCGGCCAGAATCTTGCCGTGAAACATCCTTCTCACCTTCCTTGCATTCTCTTTCATTATAGTATCGCCAAACGTGAGCTGACCGTCTCCGCCGAGCGCAGCTCGTCCGCCCTTGCGAACACCAACGATAGTAGTCCCTCTTATCATGCCTTACCCTCCCTCGACTCAAGCCCTCGGATGGGCCTGGCTGTAAGCTCTTTTCAGTCTATCAGGTGTCACGTGCGTGTAGATCTCAGTGCTCCTCAGCGAAGAATGTCCGAGGAGTTTCTGAACAGCCCGGATCTCTGCGCCCCTGTCGAGCAGGTGAGTCGCAAAAGAATGCCTCACGACGTGAGGAGAAAGCTTGGAGAGAGTTGACACTTTCCCCAGCCATCTCTTTACAATTCTCTCCACGGTCCTCGGACTGACCCTGTTTCCTCCCCGTCCCGAGAACAACGGCTCTGCGGTCCGCCCGGGAAATTTCTTTCTCTCGGCAAGATACTCCTGAACGGCAGATATAGCCATTCTGCCCACGGGCACTATCCTCTCCTTTTTGCCTTTTCCCCTTACTCTCAGAAGGCGTTCGCCTGTGTTCAGATCAGTAACATCGAGGCCAACGAGCTCCCTTAATCTTATCCCTGTACTGTACAGAAGTTCAAGGACTGCCCTGGCCATCTTCCCGGCCTCCCCTTTCTCTTCCACAGTCGAGAAGAGCTCTTCCATCTCCTTCGCCGAGAGGAAATTCGGGAGAGATTTCACAATTCTCGGCGAGCGCACTGATTTGCCAGGGTTCTGAGAAAGAATCTTCTTCTCGCAAAGGTAGCTGAAGAAGGACCGGACCGACGACAGCTTCCGTGCGACACTTCTTCCAGAATATCCACGAGACGTGAGCGATGCGGTGAACTTTCTGACTTCTTCATTCGTTATGCTCCACGGACCTTCTCCAGCCTTCCTGCCGACAAAATCCGCGAATTGGGAAAGGTCTTTTCTGTACGACTCAATCGTAAACCCGGAACTGCCTCTTGCCTTGAGCTCAAGGAGAAAACCTTCAACAAGATTCATCATCTCAGAGCTTCTCCAACAAATGGCCTCATGCTCTCCTCGGCCCTTCTGGAAAGCAGCTCCCGCTTTTCCTTTGCAGGTCTCTTTCGCTTCGCCAGCGGGGGAAGGAGCCCGAAGTTGAAATTTGTCGGCTGGAATCTGTGAGGGACAGGCGTAGTCAGGAAGATCATCAGAGAGCCAAGCGCCGTCTGCCTGGGAAGTATGACGGGCGGTCTTCCTTCGACTGCTCTCACGACATTTATCCCTGCATACAGCCCTGATGCAATCGCCTCACTATAACCTTCACAGCCGATTATCTGTCCTGCAAAGAACAGTCCGCGCTCCTTGAGACACTCAAGATTCACGCCTATGAAGCCCGGCGAGCTCAAATACGTGTTTCTGTGAACGCTTCCGTATCTCAGAAAAGTCGCGTTCTCAAGTCCTGGAATCATTCTCAGCACCCGTCTTTGTTCGGCCTGTTTCAGTTTGGTCTGAAACCCCACGAGACTGTACATGGTTCTCTCTCTGTTCTCGGGTCTCAGCTGGACCGCAGCATAAGGTCTTGTTCCAGTCTTCGGATCGACGAGGCCGACCGGCTTCATCGGGCCGAATGCGAGAGTTTCCGGGCCTCTTCTTGCCATCTCCTCTATGGGAAGGCATCCCTCAAAGAAGTACTGTCTCTCAAAATCCCTGAGAGGTGTGACTTCCGCGTCGAGAAGTGCCCTGCTGAATTTCCTGAACTCCTCCCGGGAGAGCGGGAGGTTCAGGTAACCTCCTTTTCCCTTGTCGTAGCGTGACTGAACAAATGCCTTTGAGAGGTCAATGCTCTCTCCGTCCACGATCGGCGATATCGCATCGAAGAAAAAGAGGCTTTCTCTTCCTGCAAGTTTCGCTATCGCATCTGCCATCCGCCGGCTCGTCAGCGGGCCGGTTGCTACTATTGCCGGGGGCTCAGGCAACTCGCAGACCTCCTCTCTCCTCACTTCTATGAGGGGATGCGAGCTGAGAACCCTTTCGACCTCGTTCGAGAACTCCTCTCTGTTAACGCAAAGAGCGGTGCCGGCAGGGACGCTAACAGACTCCGCGATTCTGATGAGGAGAGAGCCAAGCTCCTTGAGCTCCCTCTTGAGAAGTCCCGCTCCGGTGATGGGATCCTGAGACTTGAACGAATTGCTGCAGACTAGCTCGGCAAGATATGGGGTCTTGTGGGCCTCGGTTTCCACGAGCGGTCTCATCTCATGGAGAACTACAGGCACTCCTCTCTCTGCAATCTGCCAGGAGGCCTCGCAGCCAGCAAGGCCTCCACCCGCGACATGAACCTTCTTCACGGTTCTTCATCTCTTTCTGCCTTGCATCGCGGGCACTTCAGCATTACTCCGCCGTCTTTGGCCGTCTTCTCAACAGTCAGTGGGAAGCCGCATTCCCCGCAAGGCGCCCCCCTTGGCTTATCCCATGTCGCAAACTTGCACTTTGGATAGCTGCTGCATCCATAGAATACCTTGCCTCTTTTCGAGGTCTTCTCAACCAGTGAGCCGTCGCAGCCTTCTGACGGACATCGAATCCCCAGACTAAGCGGTTTGGTCCCCTTGCAGTCAGGATACTTCGTACAGGCAAGGAACCGGCCGAATCTCCCCCTCTTTATGGCCATCTTTGAACCGCATAGATCGCAGAAGACGTCTTTCTCCAGCTCATCGCTTTCGTCTTCCACCGGTTTTGTGAATTTGCAGTCCGGGTAGCCGGGACAGGCGAGAAATACTCCTCTTCTGCCGAACTTCCTCACCATTTTCTTGCCGCACTTCTCGCATATCACGTCGGTTTCAGTCTGGACGGAGCTCTTGAACTCAGCTTTCTTTCCTTCAGCTTCCTCAAGGCTCTTGCGGAAAGGCTCGTAGAAGTCTCTCACGACATCCACCCAATCCTCCTTTCCGGATTCAATCCCATCAAGCTCATCTTCCATTTTTGCCGTGAACTCTATTTCAAATATGTCGGGAAACGTCTTGAGGAGAAGCTCAAAGACCGCCATGCCGAGCTCGGTTGGCGTTATGTTGCCCTTCTCCTTCACCACATAATCCCGCGCCGTAAGAGTGCCAAGGATGGTGGCGTAAGTGCTCGGCCTGCCCACCCCCTTTTGCTCAAGGATCTTGATGAGCGTGGCCTCGGAGTACCTGGGAGGCGGCTGGGTGAAATGCTGTTCGGGCCAAAGCTGGTCAAGGTTCAGATTATCTCCTTCCTCAATATGAGGAATCCTGTCTTCCTTCTTAGGTTCGTTTATGTCATAAACCTTTGAGAACCCATCGAAGACCTTGATCGTGGCGGCGGTCCTGAAAATCGCCTTGCCGCCGGCGATATCAACGGTCGTAATGCTGTATCTCACCGGGGTCATCTGGGAGCCGACAAACCTGCTCCAAATGAGCCTGTATATCTTGAGCTGATCCTGTGAAAGGGACTTCGCCACTGATTCAGGGGTCCTGGACGTGGATGTCGGCCTTATTGCCTCGTGAGCTCCCTGCGTTCGTGACCTGTCCGCAAAAAAGTTTGGAGAGTCCGGCAGATAGTCTTTCCCGAACTGACTCGCGATAAGCCTTCTCGCCTCCGATATTGCATCCGCTGAAATTCTTGTGGAATCGGTTCTCATGTAGGTGATAAGTCCGGACGTTCCTTCTTCGCCCAACTCAACGCCTTCATAGAGCTGCTGGGCAATGGCCATGGTCCGCTGCGCGGAGAATCTGAATCTTCTGGATGCCTCCTGCTGAAGAGTGCTCGTAATGAAAGGAGGATATGCAGCTTTAGGCCGTTCAACTTTCCTAACAGCGGCCACCGAGAACTTCTCACCCATGAGCGAGGCGATGACGTCTTTTGCCTCTGCCTCTATCTTGAATTCGGGCTTACCTTCCCCGACCTTCACGAGCTTTGCCTCGAACTTTTCGTCTTTCTTCGTGACAAATCTTCCGTGAACCGACCAGTACTCACTCACCCGGAAGGCCGCTATCTCTTTTTCTCTTTCCGCAACAAGCCTCAGCGCAACGGATTGAACCCTGCCTGCACTGAGCCCCCGCCTCACGGTAGTCCACAGGAACGGGCTGACCTTGTACCCGAAAATCCTGTCCAGGACGCGCCTGGCCTGCTGGGCGTTTACCTTGTTCATGTCTATCTTGCCGGGATTCTTGAGCGCTTCTTCAATCGCCTTCCTGGTTATTTCGTAGAGCGTGAGCCTCCTGACATCGATCCTCCCGCTGTCGAGATGATTTGACAAATGCCAGGCTATGGCTTCTCCTTCGCGATCCGGATCAGGCGCAAGGTAAACCATGCTTGCCTTCCCCGCGGCTTCTTTCAGCTCTTTCAGGATCTTCTTCTTCGCTGTTATCACCTTGTACTCGGGCTCGAAATTGTTTTCGATATCAACTCCAAGCTTGCTTTTGGGGAGGTCAACAACGTGACCGTTCGATGCGGCGACTTTGGCCTTGCCGCCGAGAAACTTGCCGATGGTTCTCGCCTTGGAAGGAGACTCGACTATTATCAGGGGAGTTCCTTCCTTTTGCTTTCCCTTCTGTTTCGGAGCGCGCGATGGAGTTTTAGGCACCGTGACACCTCTTGAATTTTTTCCCGCTGCCGCAGGGACATGGGTCGTTCCTTCCAACCTTCACAAGATGCTTTGGCTGTGCTTTTGGCGCCCAGGCTGCGGCAGGAACTTCACCTCCGAAGGCAGAGACAGAAGCATGCGAAAGCTCTCGCGTTTCCGGCACTCTGGTTGGGACCGGTTCCGGCTCTCTTCTTAGTGTGGTCCGCATTATCCTTTTCAGCGTATCCTCCGAAATCTGCTGAGTCATTTCCATGAACATCCGGAAAGCTTCACTCTTGTATTCGAGCAGCGGGTCCTTCTGCCCGTATGCCCGGAGGCTTATGCCCTCCTTCAGAATGTCTACTTCGTGGAGGTGGTCCTTCCATTTCTCGTCAATAATCATCAGATAGACGTACCTCTCGATTTCCCTCATCAACGGGGGCGAGATCTCTGCCTCTTTCCTCTTGTATGCCTCTTTTGCCTCCGCGGTGAAATGCTCAACCGCTTCTTCCCAGCTGACCCTGGTTTCCATGAATTCCTTGAACTGGAAGGGGCTCAAGAAAATGAGCGCGAGCTCTTCGGCAAACTCTTCAATCTCCCATTCGTCGGAGGGAAGTTTCTTATCGAGCATTCGCTCCGCCTTGTCCCGCACAACATCTTCGATCAGGCGCATCATTTCCTCAGAGAGGTCACCGCCCTCGAGCACGCTTAGCCGCAAGCCGTATATGACCTCCCTTTGCTGGTTCATCACATTGTCATACTCGAGCAGGTGTTTTCTTATGTCGAAGTTGTATGCCTCGACCCGCTTCTGCGCCCTTTCTATCGCCTTGGTCACAAGCGGATGCTCGATCACATCGCCTTCCTGAACACCCATTCTCTCCATTACCGAGGCGATTCTCTCGGAACCGAAGAGCCTCATCAGGTCATCCTCAAGTGACAGATAGAAGCTTGAAGATCCAGGGTCACCCTGTCGCCCGCTTCTTCCCCTGAGCTGCCTGTCAATCCTCCTGCTCTCGTGCCTCTCGGTTCCGATGATATGGAGACCGCACGGCACTTCTTCCAGACACTTCTCTCTTTTCAGAGTCTCCGCGCATTCAGAGCAGTTGTCGCTGCACTCTATGCAGCAGCTTGAGCACTTCACCACTCCGGCTCCAAGCCTGATGTCGGTTCCTCTTCCTGCCATATTGGTCGCGATGGTGACTGCGCCGGGCTGTCCGGCTTTCGCCACAATCTCCGCCTCCATCTGGTGGTACTTGGCGTTGAGGACCGAGTGCGGGATACCCTTTCTTTTAAGCAGCCTGCTCAGGGTCTCAGATACTTCCACGCTTACAGTTCCAATGAGGACAGGTCTCTTCTGCTTGTACAGCGCCTCGATTTCTTCGATTATCTTGTTGTACTTCTCCCTCTTCGTCCTGTATATGAGATCTTCGTAGTCGACCCTTCTAACGGGTCTGTTTGTGGGTATCACAACCACGTCGAGCTTGTATATCTGGAAGAACTCAGGCGCCTCCGTTTCGGCGGTGCCGGTCATACCTGCCAGTTTTTCATAGAGCCTGAAGTAGTTCTGGAGAGTGATCGTTGCGAGCGTCTGAGTCTCTCCCTCTACCTTCACATTCTCCTTGGCCTCAAGCGCCTGATGCAGTCCGTCCGAGTATCTTCTTCCCGGCATCAGCCTGCCGGTGAACTCGTCCACAATCAGAACCTTGCCATCCTTGACAACGTATTCGACGTCCTTCTCAAAGAGAGTGTAGGCCTTGAGAAGCTGGAAGATGTTGTGTATCTTCTCGCTCCTCTCGCCGTACAGCCTGTGAATCTCGTCTTTCTTGATTACCTTTTCCTTGGGGCTAAGCTGCCCGTCCGATTCAATGATTTCAATCTCAACGCTCAGGTCAGGCAGTACAAAGAGATTTCGGTCCTTCGGCGAGAGACTGTCTCTTCCTTTCTCAGAAAGGTCCACGCTGTTTCTTTTCTCGTCTATCGCGAAGAACAGTCCCTCATCAAGCTCGCCTATCTTCTTGTCCCTGATGTGCTCCAGCTCCATTTTCTGGACGAGCTTTTTCAACCTCCCGTCGGTCATGAGCTTGAGGAACCGTTTGTTCTTTGGGCTTCCTCTCGAAACCTGAAGGAGTCTCGATCCAACCTCATATTCAGAGTCACCGCTCTTAATGAGCTCTTCGGCTTCGGAGATAAGTTGGTTGACGAGAACGGTCTGGTTCTTGACAAGTCTTTCAACAACCGGTCTGAGTTCATCGTACATCTGGTTTGATTGGGCGACCGGGCCCGAGATAATGAGCGGTGTTCTCGCTTCGTCTATCAGAACAGAGTCTACTTCATCAACGATCGCATAGTAGTGCCCCCTCTGCACCCTGTCTTCCATTCTGATAGCCATGTTGTCTCTCAGGTAATCGAAGCCGAACTCATTATTCGTTCCGTATGTTATGTCGCAGGCGTACGCCTGCCTTCTTTCCTGGGGCCCCATTTCGTTCTGAATGCAGCCGACCGTCATACCGAGGAATTCATATATCTTGCCCATCCACTGGCTATCTCTCTTGGCGAGGTAGTCGTTCACGGTGACGAGGTGAACTCCTCTTCCGGCAAGCGCATTGAGGTAGAGCGGCATGGTGGCGACAAGAGTCTTGCCCTCACCGGTCGCCATTTCTGCAATCTTCCCTTCGTAGAGCGCCGCTGCACCCATGAGCTGGACATCGTACGGAATCATGTCCCACGTGGTGGGAATGCGGCACACATCCCAGGATGTTCCCAGAAGTCGTACACAGGCTTCCTTGACGCAGGCAAATGCCCTTGGAAGGATCTCGTCCAGGGTCGCGCCGTCTTTGAGGAGGGCCTTAAACTCGGCGGTCTTCCCCCTCAGTTCTTCGTCTGTGAGGTTCTTGACCTCCTCAACATGGCGGTTCATTTCATCAACGACCGGAGCCAGCTTCTTGAGGTCCCGCTCGTGCTTTGTGCCAAACAGTTTCCCCAGAATCGAATCAAGCACTCTTCGCTACCTCCTTAATATGCCGTCTGGACATACTACAAAGTTACCATGCCGGCATGCATGCTTTCAAGCGGGACGGACAGAAAGAAGATTCCTGGCAATTCCATTCAATGGATCAAGAAGGACCAGATGCTCAAGCTCCCTCTTCACTTCGTTCCAGAGTCCGCGCCTCATAAGGACCACACTCAGGTTTATTCTTGCAGCGATGAAAGACGGATTTCTGCGAAGCGCTCTTTCGAATGCCTCGATAGCATCATCCAGCATACCTTCATTCCCGTAGGCGACTCCCAGAAGGTTCTCAAGATCTGCATGGGTCGGTGTCCCACCCAACTCATGCTTGAGCAGCTTCACGGCCGCCATACAGTCACCTTGCGAAATCAATTTCAGGGCTTCCTTGTCAACGCCCCGGGTTTTCTCGCCTGCTTCTCGCCGCGCAGATTTCTTTGTCACCGGATTTCTCTTTCGCTTCGCGGCCTTGAGGCGCGCTTCCGCCTCGGAGATAATTTCAGGACGATGAAGTCTCCCGGAAACCTCCTGCAGGTTCTTTCCGGCCTCCCCGACCATGCCCATCTTGCTCAAGAGCACATAGAGACTCATATGAGCTTCCATGTAGTCGGGATTTATGTCGACGGCTTTCCTGAAATCTGCCAGCGCCTTCTCGTTCTCTCCCCTTTCCCCCCTCAGAAGCCCGAGACGGTTATAAAGGTCGGCGTATGTCGGGTTGAGCTTCAGCGCCTTCATGTACTCCTCCTCTGCAGAGGCGCTGTCATTTTTTCCCTCGAACATTTTCCCCATCTCAATGTGGCATCTGGTCGAATACATTGTGGCCAGCTCCATCGCGGCAGGATTGGCATGCATGCCAAGATACGGCTTCAGATGCTCCAGGCACTGCTTGTACTTTCCCAGCCCGAAGAGCTTCTGAGCCCCGGCAAGCCCCTCCTCGCCAAGAACAACAAACAACCTGTCAAGGTACATAGACTAGTCGGCACTCCTCACCGGAGAGATGTCCTTTCCCTCCTGCCGAAAATGTCGATCCTTCTTAGACTCGCTCACTCGAATTTGCGAACTCGGGCTCTGCCCTCAGACAGCGCAAATTCGTCCCTTCCGGGTCGTTCACTCGTCCAAGAAGGGAGTCCAGATATTTTCAGAAAGTCGGTTCAAGGACATCTCTCCGCCAGTGGCGACCATGTCCGTTGGGCTCGGCCAGGATCGGTGACGCGGCCTTCTCGGAGGTCGCTGTCGCGACGAGCAGGAGCGACGCGTATAGCGACGGGCGCACGCAGCGGAGCGAGCACGCCCCGTGGGCCACACAAATGGTATAGGGTCGTTCTGGCGGTCGAGAGCAGAGGGCTGGCGAGCACCGGAAGCGCAGCCAAGCCCGTGCCGAGGAACCGAACCCGGCCGAGCCCAAGCGCCGACAAATAGCCGTGTTCCTGGACGCATGTTCTCTCCCGCAAGGCTGGGCCACTTCTCACCCGACGAGGCTCATGGCAAAGCCGGCCGAAAGTGGAATGCGGAAATTATCATCCAAGGGTATAGGTAGAAGCTCAAAGATGGTGCCAACAAGTGAGCCGGCAAAGATCTGTGCGGGCGTTAGCCCCGGCACAATCCAGCCGACAATCAGACACGAGACGAAACAGGCCGCGCTGCCCTCAACTGTCTTGCCAAAGACACGAGTCCTGCCAAAAGCTTTTCCGAAGAGAGCCGCCATCGTGTCACCCACTATCAGGAAGGAGACACAGGCGACCGCAGGTGCTTTCGGAAAAAGATGGACTGTGAGCAGCGTGGCAAGAAGCAGATAGGTCGAACCCAGGAGACTAATATCCTCATGGTCCCGTATCAGTTCCCCAAGGAAATAGCGGAAAAAGTTCCTTACTCTCGGCTGATTCAACCGTACTGTATCCACCAGGAGAACAATCAGAGTGACAACAAGAAGAACCCTTCTGGCAACAGTCTCCGTCGGGGCATAATAGTACCAGAGAGGTATGACCAGAGATGCAAAGTGAATAGATTTCCGTTTTAGCTCAGAGAAAAAAAACATGCCTATCCCTTTTACCCCCGCTCCTGAGATCCGGATGCGCCCGCCCGGTTTCCGCTACTCCCGGGACAGATTTGGATACAGCTCAGAATAAGCAGCATAGGATGCGATCACATCTTTCACATATTTTCTTGTTTCCTTATACGGAATTGTTTCGACAAACATGTCGGGATCTTTCTCGCTGCTTGTGCTGACCCAACTCGCTACCGCGTCAGGTCCGGCGTTGTAGGCGGCAATCGCAAAAGTAAGGTTTCCATTGAACCGTTCAATCATTCTGGAGAGCTCGTGCGCGCCAAGAAGCGTGTTCTTTTCAGGCGAGAAGAGTTCCTTCTTCTCTACTCTCTTGAGGCCGGCCTTTCGCGAGATACTTCGCGCCGTCTGGGGCATGAGCTGCATCAGGCCCGTCGCTCCCTTCGGAGAAACCGATTGAGGTTCAAATGAGCTTTCGCTCTTGGCTATGGAGAGGAGAAGAAGCATGTCCACCCCGGCGCGGCTGGAGGCAGTTGAAAACTCACTTACAAAGGCCAGCGGATGAAGCACTTTGGCTTTTCCGTAAGGAAGTGACAGGTTGTAGCTCCCATCCGGAATGGTGCGGCCGACAAGAAGAGACTGCGGCACCATGGATTCATAACTCAGCAGGAAAGCTCTCAGGAGGCGGCATGACGGGTCATAGCTCCTGTGGTTCTTAGTGAGCAGTGAGGCGGCGTCACTTTTCATTCCGCAGGAGAATAGCTCGGTCGCGATTCTGAAGGCCCTGTCGGGGGAGAGAGTTGAATCACTATCTGAGAGTACCTCAAGAAAATAATACATGCTGCCGCCGCGCCATGCCTGGGAACCATCCCTGGCTGCCCCGCCATCTACGCCACGCTCACCGCCTGACATTTCCCCGAGAAGCTCCCTTCCTCTAACGCCGTGGTAGGAATTCTCTCCCATCCTTCCTGCAAGCTCGAACTGAGATAGCGCTTTCCCGTTCAGGCCGAGGCAAAGAAGGGCCTTTCCCGCCCAGAAGTGGGCGGACCCGCGGATTGAGGTGTCAATGTCGGCACGGAAAAGAGACGTCATGAGCTCGAGCGCTTCTCCCGGTCTTCCCAGCCTCAGGGCACAGAGTCCTGCTCTTGAGACCGCCTGAGCTTTTGCATTGCTAAAAGGCGGCACGGAGAAAGATCGCCGGTAGACTACTATGGCACTGTCAAGTTCGCCTATATGCTCCCAGACTCTGCCGAGCTCCCAGAGAGCCGCATCGAAGGTCGCGTCTCCCGGCGAAGCTCGCGACGCCTCGGTGTAGCTTGATATAGCTTCCTTGTACCTTCCAATCGCCATGGAGACTCTCCCAATCTTGAGAGCGATCCCGGCCTTTTCGCCAGGGTCATTCTCCAGCGAGATCGCTTTCCTGTATGCGTCGAACGCCTGAGAATACATCCTTTTGGATTGGAGGTAATCCCCGAGGGATACAAGAGAGAGTTTCATCACTTCCGGTTGCCTTGACCTTAATGAAAGCTGGCGCAGCTGCAGCAATGCCTTTGAGGGGCTCCGGCCGCGCAGGGCTGAGATCGAGGTGAAGTACTTGTCTTCGTCGGTAAGAGGTTTCCGTTGAGTTCTCCTTATCGCCTGAATTCTCTTCCCGGCTTCTTCCGACTCCTTTGTTTTCGGAAAACTCCGGATGATCTCTTTCCAATATTCCAGCGCGCTCTCCGGCTTGGAATTCTTCTCCTCAAGCTGAGCTTTCAGAAAGAGTGCCTGCATGGCAACTCTCTCATCCATAAGAAGTATCGAAAGCTCATCCTCACACTTCTTGGCGTCACCCGACTGAAGATAGAGTCCGGCAAGTGCCAGCCTGGACTTGACCTCGAATGGCTCACCTTTGAATCTCTCAAGGATGACTTTCCTGAGCTGGATCGCCCCCTCCAGGCCGCCGTTTCTCTCCTTCCAGGATGCCAGCTTATCAAGAATCTGACCTTCCAGAAGACTCCCTTCAATGTCTTTCAAATCTGAGGCCGTCACTGTCTCGTACCGGCCGGAGTTCATCGTCAGAAGGAGAAGAATCGAGGCCGCCTTTCTTCTTGCCTCTGGTCCGCCGGCGCCGTCAGTTCTCACGCTTTCGAGGATAAGCCTGGCCTCGGATTCTTTCTTGTCCCGGACCAGCAGCTTTGCGAGTCTCAGGAAACTTTCTGCTTCCTTCTCGCCGGCAGGCACCCCGATCGGACCGGACGAGATCAGAACACCGAGGCTGTCGCGCAACTCTCTCTTCTTCACCGCAACATTCGCCGCCGCTTCCCGGAGTCCAAACTTGCGGTTGAGAACCTCACTGGTTTCGCAGTTCTCTATCGAGTCAACAAGGGAAAAGGCCCTGGAGGCAATTGGATTTCCGAAGCTCTGGCCCATGAAGAGAGCAAGGAAGAAAGCTGCGCTGACCATATGTCTCAAGATATTCAGATTCGTTTTCCTCCGCAGTCTATCTCAGAAGGACGATTGTTCTGGTGACGGAAAGTCCTCCCACCGAGATTCTGGCCATGTATAACCCCGCTGGAGCTCTCTTCCCTTCGTCGGTTTTTCCGTCCCACACGATTTTGTGGTAGCCGGAAGTGATCAATCTCTGCTTGAATGATCTCGTGAGTCTCCCCATGGGATTAAAGATCTTTGCCTCGACAGGGACGTTCAGGACCGCGCCATTCGCCCCCTCTGCCACAAACACAGCGATCTCACAATTAGTGTTTTCGGCAAGAAACGGATTAGGAAAAGGACGCGAAATCGACGAGCTTGCGATCCCGCGCGGGATGTAAATACTCCTGGGACCATGTGTCCTCGTACCCTTTGTGGCCGAGGAATCCTCCAGGATATATGAGTAGGCGTATCCCTCGGTGACTGTCGAGTCAACAAACGAAAGGGTCGAATCGCCGGGGGATGGCTGGATCGGAAGACTGTTCAGCTTGATGTATTGACTCGGGGCAATTCCCAGGCAGGAAATCTCATCGAGAGAAGATGACCTGTAGACGTTGAATCCGTCCCTTGAGTAGGCTCCCGTGATCTCATGTATCGTCCAGGTGAGTGTCACCTTTCCTGATTGGAGATAGGGCGATTCGAGCTGCACGACATATGGATCGTATCTTGTGGTCACGGTGATGTCATCGATGTACCAACCCTCCCCGCCTACGCTGCCGTCTGCGCCGAATCTGAACCTGACTCTGCAGGGTCCGCTTACTGAAGAAAGGTCAAACTCAGCCGGTATCCACCCGCCGGGAACAGACTTCTCGCTGCTTCCAGAAAATGCGCCCCTCCGTGAAATTGGGCTGTCAGGATTGCCTTCGATTGTAAAGGGATAGCCTCCGGCAGGCGCAATCTCTTTCCATGTCTTGCCGTCGGAACTCATCTCGACAGTTCCGCCGTCCCATGCCCTGTTCAGGCTCAAAGTCTCGGCGTCAATCCAGTAGTAGAACGCAAGCTTTGAATCCTCTCCAAGCATGAAGAACGGTGTGACCAGGGCCGCATCCAAGAGGTTGCCGTATGGCGCCAGTCCTCCCATCCCGCATTTCCAGCTGTGAGTCCCGCTTCTTGCTCTCTGACCTGAGATACGCCACTGATCCGAATATCCGCTCCTGACAGGATAATGACTCCAGCCGGCTGCACCGCTCTCAACCTCCTCCGACAGCCCGTACGCATCGCCTATGAGGACAACAACACTGTCTGAGGAAGAATAGGTTCCGGACGTCAGCTTGAATACAATCCATACTGGAAAGGGATCCGAAGGAGGTTGTGACTTGACGTGAAAATCGAAAGTCCCTTCTGCCTCAGAGTCACCGCCGATCTGTCCAAGATCAAGCGAACTCTGTTGAATCTCAAGGTATCCAGGAGGATTGCCCTCACCAACAAAGGACACATTCACACCCGGGGCATCGGTGCCGTCATTTCTCACCGAAAACTTAAGCTTGAAATCCTCGTCGAAATCAGGGCGGCCGTCGCCATTCCCTATGGGAAACGTATCGACAACACTGGCAGTTGAAATCCGCAGTGATGGCGTGGTTTCGACGGTCACGTCTGCCTTCATGACCAGCCCCGGATTTGAAATCCCGGAAACCGCAACCTGGACATCGCTGCCGGAGTATGATTTTGAGCCCGGATTCGTGTTCGGGCCGAATTCCCTGTTCCAGGTACTTCCGGGGAACGGATCTCCTGAGTCAGCTTCTTTGTTTGATTCAAGGTCCCTTCTTCCATCCGCCTGCTCAACTGCCACCATGTAGTGGTTCTTGTCATCATTTCCATAGACCGATTCATCGATATGGTAGATAAGAAGTCCTTCACCCTTCAGATATTCGTCAAAAAGCCGCCTCTTCCTGTTTTCGACGAGGAAGTACTCCTGCCCGGCAAGACCGTTTTTCCAGAGCTTCAGCGAAAAGGCATTGTCTTCTGCAGCCGGGATCGAAACGGATGTCTGGTTTGTCGAAGGCTCGTCAGGGATCACAAAACCAAGAGCTGCCTTTGACCAGGCATCAAGATGGACCGGCCTGGAATCATCGTTGTACGGATCGCCGTCCGACTGGGGACCTCCCCAAACCCCTGTTCCCATCAGAGACCAGAAGCCAACTCCCTGTGAATAAGGGGGGGAAGTGTCATAAAGATCAGGAAGCCCCATGACGTGGCCAAACTCATGGGCAGGGACTCCTATCGAGCCGAGCTCGGGGGCAAAGGCATATTCGAGGATATGAACGCCATCGACAAGAGGAGGGTTCTGCACAAACCAGAAGTGAGAGTGGAAATCAGACGGAGAACCGCTGTTCTCATAGCCCATTCCTGCATGAATGACAATGATACCATCCACAACCCCGTCTCCGTCATTGTCAAACTGAGAAAAATCCACAAGAGGGTCCGCAAGCTGGACCGCTTCCTCAACAAGACCTTGCGCATTCTGTGGGTAGCACGAGGCGCAGAGTCCAAAGTTCGAGGTCCCGCCGTTCATGGTGTAATAGGACATCGGGTGGGGAACCTTGACCCAGACCGTGGTTGTCCCAATCAGGTCGAAGCTCCCATAGGAATTTTCAAGGTAGTAGTCCCGCATGCTGCCGGTGGGATACACCCCCTTGCTGAACAAAAGTGTATCAATATAACCTTTAGTCTTACGGGCTGTTACATCTTGAAATTCAACCAAAATGGCAAGCGTATTCCAGCCTGTCACGAAGCTTCTTGCAGAGAGACGCCTGTTTTTCCTTCGAATAGATTCCCCGGGCTTCTGCGAAGGGCGGTCAACGCCGAGTTTCGCCAATTCCTTCTTTTCCTCGACGAAGAGGCCGAGCTTCCCTTCTGACTTGAGCTGCTCAACCACTTCGGGGTGGAGCGGCGCTGAGAGCAAAGGTCCCGGAAGGAAAAGAACGACAAGAGCCGCCAGGAATACAATTCTTCTCACAGGTCCCTTTCTCTCAGATACGCACGCCGTCTCGCCAACGATGACGACCGGATGGCCAATGAGCCTTGGCTGGCTCCGTTTCTCCTCATTCCCATTCTATCGTTGAGGGAGGCTTTGAAGAGACGTCATAGACCACCCTGCCGATCTCCTTCACCTCATTTACTATCCTGTTTGACACCTTGGCCAGAAATCGGTGAGGAAGCCGCGCCCAATCCGCCGTCATCCCGTCCCGGCTTGTCACAGCCCTTATTGCAACCACCCTCTCATAGCTCCTTTCATCTCCCATGACACCGACTGTTCTCACGGGAAGAAGGACGGCAAACGCCTGCCAGACTTTCCCCAGGAGCTTGGCTACCTTTAGCTCTTCCAGGAATATAGAATCGGCTTTTCTCAGAATCTCAACAGACCTGGCGTCAACTTCTCCAATGATTCTTACTGCGAGACCAGGGCCCGGAAAAGGATGCCTTGACAGCATCGAATCGGGAATCCCGAGAACCTTCCCCACCTTCCTTACTTCGTCTTTGAAGAGGAGCCTCAGGGGTTCGACCACTCTGAGCTTCATGTCACCGGGAAGTCCTCCGACATTGTGATGGCTTTTTATCGCACTCGATGAAGAGCCCACACGGCCGCTCTCTACCACGTCAGGATAGAGTGTCCCCTGTGCGAGAAAGGTCGCACCGGCAGAGCCTGCAATTTCATCGAAGACTCCGACGAATTCTCTTCCGATGACCTTTCTCTTTTCCTCGGGGTCAACTATTCCCTTGAGATTCGAGAGGAATCTATCCCTCGCATCAACGCTCCGTACAGCGAGGCCCAGCCGCTTGACGTTTCTCAGGACTTCTTCCTTCTCTCCTTCCCTCAGAAGGCCGTGATCAACAAAGACTGGAATCAGCGAATCCCCAACGGCTTTCTTGAGAAGAACCGCGGTGACCGTTGAATCAACGCCACCGCTCAATCCGCATATAACCTTCTTCTCCCCGATTTCATTCCTCAAGAGAGCAATTGACTCCTCAACGAATCCCTTGCTTCTCCAGTCTTTCCTGCTTCTACATACCCGAAACACAAAATTGCCTATCACTTTTCTTCCACAACCTGTATGCGTCACCTCCGGATGAAATTGCACCAGGAATATTCTTCTCTCTTCGTGAAATGCCGCGGCATTCCTGCAGTCTTTTGTCCGCGCAGCTCTGACGAACCCGTCAGGAAGAACCAAGACATTATCGCCGTGGCTCATCCAGACTTTCGAATGCATCCCGATGCCGTAGAAAAGCTCGCCCCGCTTGATGAGCTCAAGTTCGGAGAATCCGTACTCTCTTTTCGACGACCGGACTATCTCCCCGCCCAGCAGGCGGGACAGGGCTTGCATTCCGTAGCAGATGCCAAGAATCGGCACCCCGAGCGAGAGAATTCCAGGATGCGGAAGAAGGGCACCATCCTCAGTTACACTTTTAGGACTTCCGCTTAGAATGATTCCTGATACCCGGAGTTTCCTGAGCTCATCCGGGTCAATATCGTATGGATAGAGCAGGCACGAGACACCCAGCTCCCTCACCCTTCTTACAATGAGCTGTTTGTACTGGGAGCCAAAGTCAAGGACCGCAATCATCGGACATCACCCCGGAAATTCGACCTCAAGAACATCCTAACGCGGATTTTCAGTGCTTGAAGCATCTTCTGCCCGTGAAAACCATGGAGATACCGAGCCTGTTGCATGAATCGATCACTTCCCTGTCCCTGATCGATCCGCCGGGCTGGATTATTGAAGAGACCTTTCCTCTGGCACATTCTTCGACGTTGTCGACCATAGGGAAAAAACCGTCTGAAGCAATCGCAGCCCCTTCGGCTCTTTCACCTGCGGTCCTGAGTGCGATCGATATGGAATAGAGCCGGTTCATTTGTCCTGCCCCTATTCCAACAGTGCCTTTGCCCTTTGCTATTACTACCGCGTTCGACTGAACATACTCCACTATTTTCCACGCGAAGAGAAGTGAATCCATCTCTTCCTTCGACGGCTTCCTTTCGGTCACAACTTGAAGTGTCTCCGTCCCCAGAAGTTTCGGCTTGGTCTGGACGAGCATCCCTCCGGGGCACTGTTTGAATTCGAATTCTTCATAATAGCCAGGATCCCCCAGCCATGGGAGAAGGAGAAGTCTCCTCCTCTTGCTTTTCTTTGACAGGGCACCAACAACAGTCTCAGAAAAAGAGGGCGCAACGATTGCCTCGATGAAGCCTGCAGCGTTAATGAGATTTGCCGCATCTTCATCGATTTCCCTGTTGAACCCAATGACGGAACCAAAGGAAGAAACCGGGTCTGACTGGATGGCCAGGGAGAAGGCCTCTGATAAGTTTCTTCCCTCTCCTACTCCGCACGGATTTCCGTGCTTGATAACGCAGGACGCAGGCTCACTGAAAACCCTGAGAATCCTGGAGAGCGAGGTCACGTCAAGCAGATTGGTGTAGGAAAGCCCTTCTCCCGAAACCTGGGTCAAAGAGGAGAGAGAAAACTCCTCCCTGCCAGTTGAATAGAAAGCTCCATCCCTGTCGGGATTCTCACCATACCTCAGTTCCTTCTCCTTCTTGAGCCGCAGCAGAAGCTCCTGAGGCAGGCTGTCATTCTCACCTGCCTCACCCGCCATCGCAAATTGAGAGAAGTATGAGCTTATGTCATTGTCGTATTCTTTGACGTCCCTGAAAGCTATTGAAGCAAGCCCGAGTCTCGTTGCCCTTGAGATTTCGCCGGTCCTGTCGAGTTCCGATATGAAGCTCCCGTAGAGTGAAGGCCTCGAGAGTACCGCCACATGCTCCCAGTTCTTCGCGGCAGCCCTCACAAGAGCGACACCGCCTATGTCAACCATCTCAACAGCGTCTTCCGGTCCAGTTTCACCTTTCTTCACTTGATCCGAGAATGGATAGAAGTTACAGACAACTATCTGAAATGAAATTCCACCGATTCCGCTAAGCTCCTCTTCTTCGCCGGAAACGTTGTCTCTGACAAGTACACCGGCAAGAAGCTTCTCCCTGAGAGTCTTTATCCTCCCGTGAAGAAGCTCTGGAAGTTCAAGTTCCTCTTCAAGAGTAAAGCACGATATACCGGCCTTTTTCAGGAAGCCGGCAGTGCCGCGTGTTGCAAAGACCTCCACCCCGCTTCTCGAAAGCCCTCTTCCGAGCTCGTCAAGCCCTTCTCTGTTCGAAACAGATAGGAGCGCTCTCCTGGGTTTCACTTGTCCCACGACTCCTTTCATTTTGGAGTTAGATTCCCTTTCTGCCGGTGAGCCTGGTCAGCATGTCTTCGTAGCCTAGTCTGGTCTTTTCTACAATTTCCCGTGGAAGGACCGGAGGAGGAGGTTCTCTTCTCCAGCCAATCGAATCCAAATAGTTTCTCACGATCTGCTTATCGAGACTTCTCTGCGGGCTGCCGGGGCAGTACCCCTGAAGCGGCCAGAATCTCGATGAATCAGGCGTGAGGGCTTCGTCGATGAGAGTGAGATTCTCTCCGACCATTCCAAACTCAAACTTCGTATCTGCAACGATGATCCCCTTTTTCATGGCGATCTCATGCGCTTCCGAATAGAGTTTGATGCTTCTTCTGCGCAGCTCTTCCACCAGCTCTGCCCCGAAATCACGGCGGAGCACCTCCATGCTTCTCGGCTCATCATGCCCGGTTGTCGATTTCGTTGTCGGAGTGAAAAGCGGCTCATCAAGCTTTTCGCATTCCTTGAGGCCCGATTTAGCTTTCCTTCCGCCGATGCAGCCTGTCTCCAGATATTCTCTCCAGGCGGAACCGGAAACGTATCCCCGGACAACACATTCGATATCGATTCTCCTGGCTTTCTTCACGATCATCGACCTTCCCTCGAGAAGCATCTTGTGCTCAATCATCTCGCCGGGAAGCGAGTCGAGCGAAGAAGTGATGAAGTGATTCCGGACAACGTGGGACAGTATCTCGAACCAGAAAATCGAGATCTGAGTCAGGATCTTTCCCTTGCCTGGGATGGGAGTCGGAAGCACGCAATCATATGCAGAAATCCTGTCCGTCGCCACTATCAGAAGTCTCTCGCCAAGGTCATAGACTTCCCTCACCTTCCCCTTTATCCAGGGCGAGGCATGTATTAGCGAGAGCTCCGTCAGAATATCCTTTTCATTCATGGGCTGGGCTTCTGGTGCTCGTGGGCTCTGTCCCCATCGAGATGTCCTTTCCCTCCTGCCGAAAGTGTCGATCCTTCTTAGACTCGCTCACTCGAATCTGCGTGATGGCGACTGAGCCCTTCACCGGCTCCGCTCCGGGATGACCCATCTATGGCTCGCCAGGCGGGGAATCTTTACCCCTCCCAGCCTCTAAAGGGCTGGGTATCCCCACCTTGCTCGCCGAGATGGGTTCCCCATCCCTCCCGCGAAAGCCGACTCATGGCTCATCGCCGACACGACTCACTGTTCGCCATCTATTCTTCCGGCCGG
This sequence comes from Candidatus Eisenbacteria bacterium, assembly GCA_030017955.1. Taxonomy (NCBI): domain Bacteria; phylum Candidatus Eiseniibacteriota; species Candidatus Eiseniibacteriota bacterium. Next base: position 16,888 of record JASEGR010000008.1, on the reverse strand, counting down.
ACAACGACCCTTCTGCCTGAGACTTCGAGTCTGCCTTGAGCGAAGAGCCTCACGGCCTCCGGATAGATTCTATGCTCCTCAGCCAGAATTCTCTCGGAAAGAGAATGAGCCGTGTCGTTGTCGTAAACAGGCACAACTGCCTGCAATATGATTGGGCCCGAGTCAACGCCTTCATCAACAAAGTGAACTGTGCACCCGGCATACTTGACACCGTACTCAAGCGCCTGTCTCTGCGCCTCAAGGCCTCTGAAGGAAGGAAGCAGCGATGGATGAATGTTTAGGATTCGATTCCGGAAGTTCTCCAGAAACGTTTTTCCGAGGATTCTCATGAATCCCGCAAGCAAGACAAGGCCCACGTCGAAGGACTTCAATATCCGCGTGTACTCCATCTCAGTCTCGGCCGGGAGCCTCGCCTTCTGAGTCCCAGGGCTCACGAAGAATGACGGAATCCCATACTCCTTGGCCTTCTCAAGAGCTCCTGCAGTTTGGACATCGCTGAGGACAACTGCAACTTCCGCACCAAGCACTCCTCTTTTCTGAGCTTTCAGGATGGCCTCAAGGTTTGTTCCTCTCCCCGAGGCAAGCACCCCGCACTTCAGCAACGCTTTTTCTTGCGCCATACCAGAAAGAAGATACCACGCATTACCCGGGCTATCAATAGCGTTGAGGAGCGGCGGAAAGATATTCACGCGTCGCACTACGGGAGAATGACGGTTCAATGCAAGTCTGTGACGGCGGTGCGTTGGAAAAAACTGAGCGCGTCACTGGGCCTCATGACGCGCTCGGTAAGTCCTGGAACTTGATGTGCTGCTTCTCTATCTTATGAAGACCATTCTTTTCGAAAGCTCTTCCTTCCCTGCTGTGAGCCTGTAGAGATAGATTCCGCTCGGTAGACGTCTGCCCTTGCCGTCTCTTCCATCCCAGTTAACCTTGTGAACGCCGGGCTGCAGGTTCTTGTCCACGAGCACCCTGACCAGTCTGCCGGAGACATCATAAATCCTCAGCGAGACATTTGCCTTCTTTGCCACGTTGAACTCAATCGTAGTCACCGGGTTGAAAGGATTTGGAACGTTCTGGGAAAGCGAGAAGCCCTCCGGATTCTTGTATCTGTCGGTACTCACCGGGGCACCTATGACGCACTGTTCGCACGGATTCGCAGTTCCGCCTGCTGCCGCGTACCTTGCCTTGAACTCCTGGAGATAAAGGTTCGCAACCCTTGCGGACTGAATGATAACGACGTTTTCGTCATTGGCGGTTGTTCCTGAGACGGACCAGTTGTACGAGCCGGTCTCAAGCCACGGCTTGCTGTCCGGGCAGTTTCCATCAACTATGAGATACTTGTGATGGAGCGTGCCTGACTCACCGTCAAGCAATACATCACCAACGGGATCCCAGCATTCATCAGGCGGCAGTCCTCCGCACAGTGCACAGCGCATAACGTAGTACATGCCTCCGCAGTCCTGCCCGGAATCGAATACACCGCGAACTGGGATTTGCGGATTACTCATCCACTTCGCTTTCAAGGCAGCCTGAATGTCCCAGCGGGTGAATGCGAGTATCGAAAAGTAAACAGAGTAGTCCGCAGTGTTTATTGTCTCAATCAGGCGGCTGTTCACGGCATCACTTGGACTGAAATAACACCTCACGTCCTGCCCGGCAATCATGAATCTGTGGGGGGTGTTATTCGACTTTGCCGCTCCGGTACGTGAATTCGTTGGGTTCGGTGTATCTCCGGAAGATCCCCACATCTCATTGAACTCGGCAGTGTATGCATTGGCAAGCGCCTGGTCCCAGATCTCCATTGCATTTTCCATGTTGCTGTAGCTCGCAGTCGATGAAGCATTCCAGGAACCTGTCCAGATCATGTCGTCTGCATAAGAAGACGTATCGCGTGCATCAAAAAGATAGAATTTGTTGTGCATCGCGCCGCTGCCGGAGTTGCTTCCATAGCGGTCAGTTATGACTGGGATTCCATTCGCTATGAGACTTTGTATTTGCGACGACGTGCTGTTGTCGTACTCAACTATGACACGAACCTTCACCCCGCGGTTCTTCGCCGCGACGAGAGCATCAGATATATTCGTGAGAAGGAGGTTATAGACGCAGCAGTCTATCGAGTACGATGCGGCGTTGATTCTCAGGATCAGGCGGGCAGGTATATCGACATTTCCCCACGCCTGCTCCCCGGATGCGCAGCTCACATCGACGCTCTTCGTGAAGTAAACATTCATAGCCCCCGTCGAGGTGGGCGCCGAAGCGCTTGAGAAGATGAGATTTCCTGATGAGTTTGTTCCCTGCGCACTCGAAGAGAACGACCTTGAGTTATAGATTGTGCCTGAACGAAGTCCATAGAGGGTCACCATATGGTGCATGACGTGCGCAGTATCAGTGACCGAACCGAGCTCGTACGCCTGTGTCAAACCATAGTGAACTTCGCTGGTCGATGCCACGTCGGTGTCCCATTTGATTGTGACTGACGTTGCCGTCATCAGGGTCTCGACTGGTACAGAAGTGAACATCGGACCCGCCGGGTAGATGATGTCACTCGGATAGCGCGGTATTATTTCGTAACCACTGGTGTAAGGAGGGTTATAGCCGGTATACTGACTCAGAATACCGATCACATCAAATGTTCCGGTCGGTGCCGGAATCCCTGTGGCTGCTGCAATGTACAGGCTGGTTGTCCCTGTCGAGTCGGTAAGAATGTGCGTGACCGGGTCGTATGTCACACGGTTCACCCTTACGAGCCGCGACTCGTTTGGCTCGGTGTAGTCCGGGTAGAAGGAAGTGGCAACCTGGGCACACGTGAGAACAAGCGGAGCAGGCCCCGGGAATCCACTTCCATGTATCGTCCTCATTTCCATGATTGGAACAAGCTCGGTGAGTCCCCTGTACTGATCCACTGTGCCGGCGAGTGTGATCGAATCACCCGGAACAAATACAAGGGTCGAATCTGATGAGTAGAATGCGATTCCGCCAGTTGCATCCTGAATGAAAATATGTGTCTTGTAGGTTCCGAGTGTTCCTGAACCGACTGTCACAACGCCTGTAACTGTCCAACTTGTCCCTTTCAGGTATGGCGCTGCAGGAATCCCCTGAGAGTCATTCTGATGAAGATTGGAAATCGGAATAAGACCGCCGATTACTAGCACCGTTGGAGAACCGGCGATAGAAGTCAAGGTACCACCACTCACTGCTGTCTTGACGACAAAGGTAGCAGTCGCCGGAGATGAAGGAGCTGTGAGGTTAAGAATTGTCACATGGCCGCTATCTGACGCCGTGACCGCAGCCCCAGTCACTTTGATCGTATCGCCGGAGACCGATGGAGTGGCGGACGCGAATCCCGAACCGGAGATTGCCACATCGCTCAGCGACCGCGAGAATCCCCATCCGGTCGGAACGATCACAGCAACATTCGCAAGCGTATATGTACCGTCCCCCGCTATGCTCACCTTCTCGGAGCCGGAGCTGGAGACTACTCTGTACCTGGGAGAGATGGCTGCCGAGCCGGTCCCATCGCCACTGGTACCTGTTCCGTCGTCATTGAAAAGCTCAACAAACTCGTATACAAAGTTTCCCGTCCCAAGTGCGTCGGAGAACTCATTTATTCTTACGCCGGCATTCGAGAGAGTCCCGGCACCACTTCCAGGGTTACCGGTCGCTCTATCAGGACCCCGTGTCCAGCTTGCCTCGACCCCGGCTGGGTCTCCTGGATTGTTTCTTCTGATTGACTGTCCGGCCGTCCCGTACGGAGCCATCGCCACGGTCGGCCCATCAATAACCACAAGCGACGCGTTTTTCAGAGTGAATGTCTCATCGCCGTTTATCTTTGGCGCAACACCAGTTGCATCACCGGTGTTTAGAAAAACGACATTCGGTCCTAATGTGACGCCCCAGAACGTTTCGAACTGAGCCTGAGTCGCATTCCTTGCGACAATCACGTAACCTTTACCCGGAATTGCTGTACCGTTAGGAATCGTGTAGGTCTGGTCGGAGTTCGCCTGAACCACCTTCCAGCCCGAGAGGTCAACCGCTGCAGCAGAGACAAGACCTGGAAGAACCAAAGCTTGAAGCACAAAAGCCAAGATAATAAGTCTGGTTTTCACTTTCCCCCTCCAAGGATAAGAACCGAATGATATGAAAAACCGCCCCCAATCCGCCATTTGCCCAGACGGAAACCAAGAGGCGGGGACCCATTTGTTCTACGCGCATCAGTATTATACCATAGCGCACAGCGAAACGCACCCAGAATCTTTCTTCCCCCGAAACACAGGCTCGCCCGCCGACTGACGCGATCAGTTCAGACATCCAAGAAGGCGGACAATTCAGACGTCCAACAACAGGCGTGTTTCCTGTTGACATCAGGCGTCTCAAGAAAGTATCCTTTGGCGCTGCTTTGTCCCCTCATTCACCTTTTGCGGCAAAAGAAGAAGGAGCAAGATGACATGCGAACCAACTCATTGGCAGGCAAGCTGTTTCTGCATTTTCTGTGTCTTTTTCTCATTATCCCAAGCCTTTCACTCGCTCCGGACACATCGTCCGCAGCTCCTGTAACCAAGAAGGTCTTGCCGAACGGCCTGACGGTTCTTCTCAGCGAGGTCCATTCCGCCCCAATTGTAACCTCCATGATCTGGTATGAGGCCGGTTCAAAGGACGAAGACTTCGGGAAGACAGGTATCGCCCATTTCCTTGAACACATGATGTTCAAAGGAACTTCCAAGTACGGAAAAGGTCAGATAGATCTCACGACGCTCAAGAACGGGGGAATCAACAACGCCTTTACCTGGACAGATTACACTGCGTATTTCTTCGAATTCTCGTCAGATAGATGGTTGGATGCCCTTGAGATTGAAGCTGACAGGATGAATGGATGTCTTTTCGTTTCCGAGGAGTTCGAGTCTGAGAAAAAGGTTGTCATAGAAGAGAGGAAAATCGGAGAGGACACTCCTGAGGAGGCTCTTTCCGAGGAGCTTGACGCCATAGCGTTTAAGGCCCACGGCTATCATCATCCGACGCTCGGCTGGATGTCCGACCTCGAGACAGTTACTAGAGATGACATGATTTCTTTCTACAGCAGGTTCTACACCCCTCGAAATGCAGTGCTGGTTATCGTGGGCGACTTTGATACAAAGGAAGCCCTTAAGAAAATCGAGGAGCTGTTCGGAGGCAAGGAGACGGGTCCGGCTGTCCGGAGGGCGGCGACTGTCGAACCCCGCCAGGTTGGTGAAAGAAGAGTAGTTCTCGAGATGAGTGCCAACGTGCCGCGGGTCTCCGTGGCCCACCATGCAGTTGAGGCGGGGAATAGGGACAACTTCCCGCTCATTCTCAGCCAGAAGCTTCTGGCCCAGGGAAGAAGCTCAAGACTTTATCAGAAACTTGTTGAAGAGCTTCGCGTGGCAACATCGGTCGATGTGCAGAGATACGACTTCAAGGATCCCTGCCTATTCGTCGTGAATTGCGAGCTCAAGCCCGATGCTTCCCCGGCTTTCGCGGAATCAGTGATTGTGAGCGAACTGGTTCGGCTTTCGGATGAAGAGGTCGGCGCGGATGAGCTTCTCAAGGCGAAGAGGCTGGCAGAGTCCGAATTCATCATGGAGTCGGAATCGACCTGGGGTGAGGCGGTGAGGCTCGGAGCGTTTGAGACTATCTTGAGCCACACGTACCTCGACACCTATCTCGACAACATCTATCGAGTGACTCCAAATGACATAAAGGCCGCGGCTGCAAAGTACTTCGTCAGGAAAAACAGGATCGTTGGCTGGCTCATGCCGGAACCTGAGACTTCTTCCAATCCTCGGGGAGAAGAATCATTCAGGGAAGCTTTTGGCTCTCTCGAGAGAACAAACCGTCCGCAATCTGGATTCGAGTTGTATGGGCATGGTGCCGGCTTGCTCAGACTTCCTCCGTCCGTTTGCGAGAAGTCCGCCGTATCAAAGCACGAAGTAGTGCCGTCAGCCAAGGATGCCGCGCATCCAAAGAGCACAAGCCTTTTCAAGGCGCCAAAACCTACAAAGAAAGTGCTGCCCAACGGACTCACGCTTATCACGTACAGAAAGGCGACAACCCCTTCTGTTTCAATAGGTGCATATGTTAAGGTCGGCTCCAGGAACGATCCCGAGGGCAAAGCAGGACTTGCATCGCTGGCCGGCAGGATGCTCAAGGAAGGAACAAAGAAGAGAACTTCCTTCAAGATAGCAGAGGATATCGAATCTGTCGGGGGAAACATATCATCGGATGCATCGGTTTCTTTCAGCTCGGTCTCGGCTTCGCTTCTCTCAAAGGATTTTGACCTGGGCATCTCTCTGGTTTCCGATCTCGTCAGGAATCCTGCTTTCCAGGATGAATCCGTTGAGAAAGAGAAGAACAAGGTTCTTGCGGAAATCAGGGCCTCAGACGACAACCCGCGCCTGGTTGCGAGAAGGAGCTTCAATGAAATCGTCTATGGGACTCACCCGCTGAGCCATCCAGTGGAGGGTTACAAATCCACAGTGAGTTCTATCACGGCGGATGACCTGAGGAAGTTTCACAGGAGCTACTATCTGCCGCAGAATACGTTTCTCATTGTTGTCGGAGATGTCGATGGCTCTCTGGTGGAAAAGAAAGTCAGGGAGTATTTCGGTACGTGGGAGAAAGAGAAGTTCCTCCCTCCATCCATACCGCTTGCGGTGAGACAACAGGAGAAGAGAACAAAATTCGTGAAGATGGAGAAGGAACAAATAAACGTCTATCTTGGGCATCTTGGCATAACCCGCGACAACCCGGATTATTACGCTCTTCAAGCCATGGACGTGATTCTTGGGTTCGGCGGACTTTTCACGTCGAGGATAATCTCCAACCTGCGGGACACACAGGGACTCGCTTACTCCGTGTACAGCGATATAACCCGTTCGAGCGGAATCGACCCTGGCGTTTTCGTTGCATACATCGGAACGTCCCCCGGGAACAAGGATAAGGCCCTTGACGGCTTCCTTGGCGAGATCAGGAGAATAAGGGACGAACCTGTAAAAGAGGAAGAGCTCGAGAATGCCAAGAAGTACCTTACGGGAAACTATGTTTTCGATTTTGAGACCAACGATCAGCTTGCCACCTACTTTTTCAAATCGTCGTTCTACGGCCTGGGGGATGACTACATATCCAGGTATCCTGGTCTCATAAGGAGTGTTACCGTCGGTGACGTTCAGAGGGTCGCCAGAAAATATCTGGATCCCGACAACTACTCGCTTGCCGTGGTCGGAAGGGTCGACGAGAGCGGTAATATCATAATCGAGGAGAAATGAAGTTCGGCAAAGTCACTCTGAGTGTCATAAAGGCCGATGTCGGAGGCTATGTCGGCCATTCCAGCATGCATCCTGCGCTGATGGACTGCGGAAAGGAGTGTCTGATTGAGGCGAAATCAAAAGGCCTTGTCATTGATTCCTGTGTCCTTGCATGTGGAGACGATCTCGAACTTGTAATGACTCACTCAAAAGGTGTGGAATCTGACGAGATACATTCCCTCGCATGGGATGTTTTCGTGAAAGCGACTGAAGTGGCAAAAAAACTCAAGCTTTACGGAGCCGGACAGGACCTCCTCTCGGATGCTTTCAGCGGAACGGTAAAGGGCATGGGACCTGGCGTCGCAGAGATGGAATTCGTCGAAAGGAAGAGTGAGCCGGTAATCATCTTCATGGCGGACAAGACATCTCCCGGAGCGTGGAACCTTCCACTTTTCAGAATGTTCGCTGACGCGTTCACTACGGCGGGGCTTATCATAGACCCATCGATGCACGGGGGATTCTCGTTCACAGTTCTCGATGTGATTGAAAACAAGTCAATCGTGCTGAACGCACCCGAAGAACTCTATGATCTCCTTGTTTTCCTGGGAGCGTCAGCCAGGTTCATGGTCAGCTACGTGCACAGGAAATCGGACGGCGAGATAGCAGCGGCCGCTTCCACGCAGAGACTAAGTCTCATCGCAGGCAAATACGTTGGCAAGGATGACCCTGTAATGATAGCCAGGTCGCAGAGCGGCTTTCCGGCAGTTGGCGAGATACTCGAGGGATTCGCCTTCCCGCACCTTGTTGAGGGGTGGATGAGAGGCTCCCACTGTGGTCCTCTCATGCCCGTTTCATTCACGGACGCGACTCCAACGAGATTCGACGGCCCCCCGAGAGTCATAGCCGCCGGATTCCAGCTCAACGAAGGGAAGCTTGAAGGTCCGGTTGACATGTTCAGAGACCCGAGCTTTGACCTGACCAGGGAAAAGGCTATGGAAGTGGCTGATTATATGAGGAGGCACGGTCCTTTTGAGCCGCACAGGCTCCCTCTTTCCGAGATGGAGTACACGACTCTTCCTCAGATAATGAAGAAGTTGGAGGGAAGGTTCGTCCAGGGAAAGAAATCCTGAAAACATCTTCATTCTGTTTCCTCATGGTTCTTGCGCGCATTTGGCCGTGGTCGGCATAGACCCGTATTGCATGATCAGCATCGGTTCTGAGGACGCGCCCCGCATGATTAAGTCTTCGAATCACCTCTTCTGAGGGATGCCCGAATCTATTGTTCTTGCCGACAGACACCACGGATAGTGAAGGCGCCAATGTCCGGATGAACTGCTCCGTTGACGAGTGCCTGCTTCCGTGATGTGGAACTTTGAGAACCTGGACGGATTTGAGGGCTTTTTCGCTCAAGAGCCAGTCCTCCCCTTTTGACGAAAGATCTCCCGCAAAAAGAAGATCGAACCCCCGAACCTCCACGCGGACGACCAGCGACTTCTCGTTCAGTGCGAAATCGCTCGTATCCTGAAGGTCGCTTGCGAACTCCGGAGAAGGGTGGACAACAATGATTCTGGATGTTTCTTCTTCCAGCAGGGTCTCTCCCCAAGCCGGTACGAATGTCGGGACCTTGGATCGGATGTCGTTCATCAATTGAACCGAAGCGCTGTCTCCGGCGTAGAACCCAGGTTCCGCAATTTCTCGCACCATTCCTCTCATTGCCAATGCACGGAGTCCGCCCGCATGATCCGTGTGCCAGTGAGAAACTACAGCGAGGTCGACCTTTCTTATCCGCCTCTCCCTTAGGAATGGGATGAGAACCTTCTCCCCTGCATCATAGCCACCCTTCACATCGCCTCCGTCTATCACAACGGTCTTCCACGCAGGGAAAAGAAGGACAGCACAGTCTCCTTGCCCGACATCAAGAAAATTCGCTTCAAAACCCGTGATTCTCTTTCTTGGAACACCGAGGAGCATGAGCGTGCCGGAAAGAATGACTATTGCGAGGCCAATCAAGGTCCTCCTCACATCAGTTTTCTTTGAGGCAATAAGAATGGCTCCGCCATAGTAGAGGACGACCTGCCAGGCAAGGGGTTTTACTACATAGGGCAACACAAAAGGCATTTTCGACAACGTTGCAGTCGAGAGCAGGACAGCTTCTGTGAGAAACCAGACACAGCCAGACATCATCTCGCCGCATGTTGATGAGAGGACCGCAGCCATCGGAGTAACCAGAGCAATCGGAAGGAGCAGTGCCGCCAGGGGAACGATGATTATGTTTGCAATGATGGCCGAAAAACTGACGAAGCCAAAGTGGTACATGAGGAGAGGGGCGGTTGCAAGCTGCGCGGAGACGGAAACAACGATTCCTTTAATAAGAAAGCGTTCACATTTGATCGCTTTGCGTCTCAGAAAGATTCTCTCAAGTGGATTGGAGAGAAACAGAATTCCTGCTGTCGCGAGAAACGAAAGCTGAAATCCGATGTCCCAGATGTTGGAGGGTCTAATGACGAGCATTACAAGACAGGCGGAGAGAAGAGAGTTCCGCACCGAGACAAATCTCTTCATCAGGAAACCTGCAATCACCGCGCTCACCATGATGCTGGCCCTTACGCTTGGCGGCGAGAACCCTGAAAGTGAAGCATACAGCCAGGTGCTGATACCGGTGACTATCACGGCTGAACGCGTACTGAACCCAAAGAGCCGTGAGAGGAACATTACGAATGCGGACACGATGCCAACATGAAGACCTGATACCGAGAGAATGTGCACAATGCCTGTGCGCCTGAACTCGAGCATTGTCTCATCAGAGATTTCCTTGTCTTCTCCGAATATGACGCCCTTGAGAAGTGAAAGAGGCTCCCCCGTGATATTTCTCGAGAGGCTGCCTTCGAAGAAAACCCTGAGAGGATGCGAAACATTGCCCAGGAATGTATTCCCGAAACCTCTCCCAACCAGCTCAACGGCATACGGCTTCGTATTTCTGAACCTCGCAGACATTCCCCTTTCGAGCAGGTATCGTTTCTCGTCAAAGCCCCCTGGATTCCTCTGTGTGGCTGGCGCTTCCAGAACCCCCTTGACCTTCAGCACGTCTCCGTAGCGGATGGTGGGCCATTTTCCGGCAAGGACTGCTCTTGCGCAAAGATGCCTGCGTGAAACTCCAGAGTCTTCATTTTTGGTTTGGAGAATTTCGAGCTTGAAGCTGGTCGTGCCCTCTTCTACCACCGGAAAGCTGGAGACTCTTCCGACGACCGTGCATTCATGGCCCGAATTCTCCCGAAGGGCGCCACCTCCGTCCCGAGGGGTACTTAGCTGATACCTCAGAGCTCCGGCGGTAACAACTGACAGGAGGAACAAGAGGTTTGCGGCAATTGAAAGCGGCCGCCTCTTGCCCGGCACGGAGAGGAGGCTTCCCAGCAAAAGAAAGGCCAGCGATGCTGCTGAAAGAAGGAAACCCTCCGGCGCGAATTTTCTACCTAGAAATATTCCGAGAAGCAGAGGCGGTACAATTTTCAGAAGGGGCACATCAAGGGCTATCAGCAAGCTTGGTGCCGGTCGGGGATTCTAATGTGTTGAGGCTCCCGGTGAATCCAATAGTTCACACTTCGTGCTATTTTGTGTCAACTGTGGTTACGGAGGATTTTCCTTTGCGGGCGGACATGAATTTCCTCCGCCACTCTCTCTCCAGTTCCATATCTCCGAGCTTTCCATAGGTTCTTGCAAGAAGTGCGGACGCATGCGGATAGCCCGTCTTGTCTTCGGCGGCCATCTTCAGGAACATGATGGCGTCGGAGGAGTTCCCTTTCTTGAGATGAAGCCTTGCAGTCGAGACCCAGACATCGGGAGATTCAAGGCCGGCCCTCATGGTCTTTTCGTATTCCTCCAGCGCCTCATCCACCCTGCCCAGCTTGGCCAGTGTGGAAGCCAGACTGTTTCTGGCAAACGTATAGCCGGGATTTATGTGAAGCGCTTCCCTGAATCTTCCGACTGCTTTCTCAAGATTACGCTCTTCGAGATAGACCAAACCGCAATTGAATTGGAGATCAGCATAGTTCGGGGCCAGCTCCAGAGCCCTGACAAATGCTATCAGTGCCTTGTCTGGAAGAGCTCGCTTGCTGTATTCAAATGCCAGGGAGCTCCAGCACTCCGGCGAAGCCGGGCTCAGCGCGGCCGCCTTCTTCTTGTAGGTCAAGGTCCCGTCCTCGTCGCCGCTGACTTCCGAGAGCAAGGCAAGGGCAAGCATGTGCTCACCGAGCCGCGGTCTCACCTTCTGTGCCTCGATGAGCCACTCCCTGGCTTCGGCAATCCGTCCGTTCTTCGCACTCAGAAACGCCAGGTATTCAAACAATTCAAAGAGATTTGAGTTGGTGTCAATCTCTTCGAGGGAAAAACCCGCATCAAGGAACGGGAATATCTTGTTGCCGTGTGCCATCTGTTCAAGCCTGCTGATGAGCTCATCTACATCTTTCATTCTCTTCCGTTTCACCGCCGTCCGAAGCCGGAGGTAGGGAGCGAAGGGATCCCCGGGTGAAAGCTCTTCTCCCTTCATTGCAACCTTTTCCGCCTCCTCGAATTTTCCTGTCGTCTGGAAGAAGTTCCACATGTCGAGATAACCTTTGCTGGCAAAGGGAAAGATATCAATCTCCCTCTGAAACCAGCGGGAGGCGCTCTTCAAGTCACCCGATCTCAGGTGGCAGTGAGCAAGATTCGAGAGCGCTGAAAGATAGTCCGGATTGACGGATATCGCCCTCTCGAACTGCTCGCGTCCTCTGCCTTCTTCGCCTTTGAAGAAAAGGAGAAGGCCAAGTCTGTTGCGCAAGTCCGGATAAGAAGGATGCTCGGCAGTTTCTCCCGCCAGCACTTCCTCCGCTTCTTCGAGTGTTCTTTCGAAGGTTGTTCTTATCAGAGTCTTATCTTCCGTTTCCAAAGGCCTCCCTCCTTCGCAAAATCTGCCAGTTTGAACATCACATGACGCACGCCCGGAATTCTTCGAATCTCCTCCTCGACCACCCGAACGAGGGTGAGCGCGAAATTGTCAATGCACTCATCCATGAGACGCTCACGGCCGTACGCGCGCCTCAGAATACCTCTCAAGTAGACGACCCCATTTACCGTTCCATAGTCTATCTTGGAGGTGTCCACCCAGTGTTTCACGAGGACAGCCCTTACCGATGCATTGACCCTGTAGTCTTCAGATTTCACAAATGTCGTAGTTTGTCAGAATTTCGTGTCTTTGGCTGCACAACCGGTCAATCTCGAAAAAAAGCTTGCATTATCTCAATGGTTTCTGTAACATGGCGACAAGTCATCCTCGGGTTATCCTCCTGTTGAGATTATCGGCAATAGTTGGCCTGACTTAAGTGGTCGCCGGCTTTCCCAGAAACGTGAAACCTATTTGGCAGAATACTATGTCTGACCGGAGGAGAATGAAGATATTCGTTTGTGCTGTTGTTTTGCTGCTCGGTTCAGTCCCTTTCTTGAGCTCGCAGATAGCGGCTCAGCCCGCTGCCGCTGCCGGTCCCTCGTTATCTTCCGAGAAAAACGTTTACGGCCCTCCGCGCAGGGAAAGTGAAAGGTATGAGCCCAGCATGGGTCCGCCTCCTCCTGACTCGACGTACATCGGGAGCAGCGAGCTCCTTTTTGTTCCAGAGGTCAATGAGAAGGTTCTTGCGTGGATAGACTATTTCACAGGCGGCGGAAGAAAAGTATTCGAGCGCTATCTTGCGCGTTCTGGCCGGTACATGAATCTCATGGCCGATATTCTCACGAGTGAAGGCATTCCCAGCGACCTTGCGGCGCTTGTCTTTGTGGAAAGCGGATTCAACGTTCACGCAAGATCCTGGGCGCACGCAGTTGGACCGTGGCAGTTCATCAAGGGGACTGCAAGACTATTCGATCTTACCATGAACAGCTGGGTGGACGAGAGAAGAGACCCCGTCAAATCAACGGTCGCAGCTGCCAAGTACCTCAAGCACCTGTACGAGCTCTTCCAGTCATGGCCTCTCGCTGTGGCATCGTACAATACCGGCGAGAATAACGTCTTATCCGCAATGAGAAGGCATGGAACCTCGGATTTCTGGTCGCTCAGGCGGCTGCCCAGGCAGACCCGGGAATATGTGCCGCAGTTCATGGCCGCGCTAATTCTTTCCAAGAACCCTTCGCAGTACGGATTCAACGTGCAATATGATGATCCTCTTGAATTTGACGAGATAGCTGTTGGCGGGCTTGTGGACCTGAAAACCGTGGCATCTATATGCGACGTCCCGCTTGAAGCAATAAAAGCCCTGAATCCGGGACTTCTCCGGCAGAGGACGCCCCCTGGAGCTTCCGGCGTTACGCTCAGGGTTCCGCCGGGGACCGGAGAGCTGTGCCTGGCAAGACTGGCTTCAATTCCCCCTTCGCCTGTCCCTTCCGACGAACCAAAGACAAAGGCAGGCAAATACGTGGTGAGGAAAGGGGATACGCTGAGCGGAATAGCAGCCGAGCTTGGTGTTTCGCTATCTGCCTTAAGAAGGGCAAATCACCTGGGAGAATCCTCAATGATCAAGGCGGGCGGGGTTCTTTCCATCCCGGGATCCAAGAATGCGGCTTCCCCCGCCGTGGGGCCGTCTCGGGACTCATCCCCGAGCTCCGGCAGCTTCGAGTACAAGGTCAGGCGGGGCGATACTCTATATGGCCTCAGCAGGAGATTCGGGGTGAGTTTAGACGAGCTTCTCAAGACAAACGGATTCAGCAAGAACCACAAGCTCGCTATCGGGGAAACAGTGACTGTTCCGGGGCACATGAACATTTCAATGGGGGGCGCCAGCAGGAAGGATTCAAAGGACTCACTTCATCCATCAGCTCCACAACTTCAGTAGTTCTCCACGAATCGTCTCACCGCTCGCTATCTTTGCAGAGTGGAAATTATGCGGCCTGACTCCCGGATAGATCTTGCAGTTTCTCCCTACCTCTATGCCATCCGGTAGAATTGCATTCTTCCCGACGATTGTTATGCCGCTGCTGAGGTGCTCCGGACATTCCTTGTTCGGTGTCATCTCCTCGCCCGCACCAATGACCGACCTGTTTCCAATATGAACTTCTTTGTCGAGAATCACTCTGTCAAGAATGGCACCGGGCCCGATCCAGCAATCGTTCATAACGATTGAGTTCGTAACGCGGGCACCCTCTTCAACAATGGCCCCCGGAAAAAGGACAGACTCAGTGACGGAGCCGTTAACCACGCAGCCCCCTGCTATGATACTTTTTCTTGCAACTGACTTCTTTCCGAATCTTGCGGGCGGCATATCCAGATCGCGGGTATGCACAACCCATCTCCCGCGTTCAAGCTTGATCAACGAACTCTTGTGAACAAGGTCAAGGTTTGCCCTGAAGTACGAATCAAGCGTGCCTATGTCCTGCCAGTATCCTCTGAATCTGAATCCATAGGCAGTCCCCTTTTTCACGAAGACAGGAAGTATGTCGCGTCCAAAGTCATGCCTGCTGTGTTCATCCCTGGAATCTTCCTTCAGGGCCTCGATGAGGGCGCTGGCAGTAAAGACATAGATTCCCATAGAAGCCGTAAGAGACCTTGCGCTCTCAGGCTTTTCCTCAAAGCCCAGGACCTTCCCGTCCGCATCCAGCTCAGCCATCCCCAGATGTTTCGTCTCGCTCCTGTCAACATCGACCACGCCAATCGTAACCTCTGCTCCTGCCCTGATGTGACATCGGAAGAGTCTCCCATAGTCCATGCTGTAAACGTGGTCGCCGGAGAGAACCAGAACGTATTTCACTCCCCTGTCTGTCACTTCCGAAAGATTCTGATAGACGGCGTCGGCCGTACCGCTGTACCAATCGCTTTCCCTCCAACCGATATACGGCTGAAGGACCTTCACACCACCGTTCTTTCTGTCGAGGTCCCACGGCCTGCCAATCCCGATATGGTCATGCAGGGACCCGGGCCGGTACTGGGTGAGGATTCCAATGTCATAGATTCCGGAGTTCACGCAATTGCTTAGAGTGAAATCTATGATCCTGTACTTTCCGCCGAAAGGAACGGCCGGTTTCGCCCTTCCCTCCGAGAGAAGACACAGCCTCTTCCCCATACCTCCCGCAAGAATCATTGCATATTCAAGCCCCATCGCCCTATTTCTTCTCCTCGATCAAACAGCTCCCGGAGCAAATCTCGCTCTCCTTAGAAGGCAGAAGCCGGCCGAGATCGCCCTCGACAATAGAATTTCCCAGAATCCGGAAGCCACCGGGAACGACTGTTCCCTTGCCGAGAATAGAAATGCCGGAGGAGAGATATGCCGGAAACCGGCTATTTGGTGAAAGATCCCCTTCCGGCGAAACTACTGCCGCGTCTCCAACACGGACTCTCTTGTCAAGAATGGCTTTCTCGATTCTTGCATTCCTTGAGACCACCGTCCCGTGCATGAGAATCGAATCCTTGACCAGTGCGTTTCTTCCAACGACCACGCCCGGAAAGAGGATTGAGTTCAGGACCGTCCCTTCTATTTCGCAGCCATTGGCAACCAGGCTGGCAGACACTTCTGCTCCGGCTCCGAGCTTGGCAGGCGGCCTCTCTTCACTCTTCGTGTAGATTATCCAATCAGGATCGTAAAGGTTGAACCGCGAATTCTTGGAAAGAAGCGCCATGTTGGCATCGTAGTAGGCGGATATCTCTCCCATGTCCTCCCAGTAATCCCGGAAAACATAGCCAAGGACCGGTTCTCCCTTCTCGATCATAGGTACGACGAAATTCCTGACGAGGTCAAAGAGCCCCGGGTTTGACGTAACTTCCTTTGTGAGGAGTTTCGCATCATAGACGTAGATTCCCGTGAAAGCCAGCCCTTCTCTTTTGTTCAACGGTTTCTCTTCAAACGACGTCGCCAGGGAGTCTGCATTCAGGTCGACCATTCCGAACCTGTCCGATTTCTCTCTCGACACCGGAGTGACAACAAGCGTAACCTTCGCACCGCGTTTCTGATGGAATGAGAGGATTTCGCTGTAGTCCATCTTGTAAACGCTGTCGCCCGAGACAATCAGCACGGTCTTCACATCTGACCTGTCAATTACGTGCAGGTTCTGCCTGATGGCGTCCGCCGTGCCGCGATACCAGTTGCTTCGATCGCTCCTGACGAAAGGCTGAAGAAGCTTCACACCACCGTCTCTTCTGTCAAGATCCCACGGCTGGCCTATGCCTATGTGGTCGCGCAGCGAAACAGGTGAGTACTGCGTCAGAACTCCGATCCTGAAGATCTCGGAGTTCACGCAGTTACTGAGGGCAAAATCTATTATCCTGTACCTCCCGCCGAATGGCAGAGCCGAAGACGGCCTGTGCTTCGTCAGGATAGTGAGGGCCTCGCCCCTGCCTCCGGCAAGAACCATCGCGACGGCGCCCCTCAAACTCGCTCTCCTTTTGTGGATTTACGCGCAGGATACGGCCGGGAGATGAAGCTCATTCGGGAATGATCGGAGGGTGATGGTTCGTATGCGGGGAATTCCAACTGCCCATGCATCTCTATGTCGGCCTCCCGCGATAAGCCATCTTCTTCAAAGCGGAGCGCGTTAGTCTCGTGTCCCGGAAATTCCGTTGTCTATGTGTCTTTGCCCCTGGACACGACACTTTCATAGGGGCTTCTCGCCCCTCTGACGCT
>JASEGR010000007.1 GCA_030017955.1 Candidatus Eisenbacteria bacterium | reverse complement strand
CAAAAGTATCAGCTCATTCTGACTGTCTTAACGGGTAATTGGCCATAGGTTGTGAATGGGAGATTGGAATGGCGTCATTTACGCGCACGGTACTGTAGTTGTTAGCCTGCATTACATCTGGGAATATTAGGGTTAAATTATACCAAAGAGGGCCATATCCGTCAATATTTCAAAGAAGGAGGGGGGGTAGGAAATCGTTGGGGGTGAAGTGTTCCCTATTGCCCCCAAGTCAGCGAGTTCGCACTCACGAAGACTCCGCCGCCGTTGGTGCCGGCGAAGATGTGCCCGCTTGAGTTCGTAACAATACTGGTGATAGCCAGACTTGTCAGTCCGCTATTGACTGCCGTCCACGTATCTCCATTATTCGTTGAACGATAGACTCCTCCACCCTGGGTTCCGGCAAAAAGATGCCCACTCGAGTTCGAAGTAATCGCGGAGATAATAGGGACTGTCATTCCGGTGATGACTCTTGTCCACGTTGTTCCATCATCTGTTGACCGGTAAACTCCGCCTGGAGTTCCAACGAAGAGGTCGGCTCCAGAGCCGGCAGTGATTGCTGAGGGGAAGACTCCGGCCGGAGCTCCGGCAGAAACCGACGACCTGTGCCTTGCATAAGCCGCGGTGGCCTCACCTCCACGGAGTCCCACTGCTGACGACCAGAAGTGGCCGCGTATACTGGGGGGCTCTACAACTGAACCGGGGCAACCGGCAATCACGAATGTGACAACAAGCAACACTGCAGTCAGATAGAGTTGACTTACACTGAGTCTCATCTTCCCCCTCCTTTGCGGCCAAGAACAGCCTGCCCCGTCCGATTGCAAGAATGCGAGTCCAAACTGCGGGAGTTCACACATTGTTGCGGGTAGGATGCTGTCTCCCAGCGTAAGTCGTCAACAAGTTCTTCGAGGGTTTTCTACAAGCCGTTCACCGGATATGAGTTCTTCCATATTTTTTCCCTTGACTACCGAACAATTGTTTGGTATATTGAAGATGTGAGCACCCTGCTGGAAGCTTACAGCTTGTGGCTAGCAGCCTGATATACAAAGGATCGACGGCTAAATGAACCGGAGGAAACCATGCGGCTTGTAACCCCCAGGCAGAAAGAGCTCTTTGAGCTCATACTCTCTTCGATTGAAGAAACCGGGCATTTCCCTTCTTACAGGGAGCTCGGAGCAAGGATCGGGCTTCGTTCTCCAGCAACGATAAGCCAGCACCTTCAAGCACTCATTAGAAAGGGGTACTTGAAGAGACTTGGAAGAAGGCTCGTTGTTCCAAAAGAGGCGAGAAGAGGAGAAGGCGTGCCCATAATTGGTCGGGTTCCGGCAGGCGCCCCGATTCTTGCCATTGAATCGATCGAAGGAAAACTTTCTCTCGGAGAACTTTTCAAAGGAGACACCCGCCACTTTGCGGTAAGAGTCAAAGGCGACAGCATGAAGGATGCCGGTATCTACGATGGCGATTACTGCATTGTGAGAGAGCAGGGAACGGCTCACGACGGAGATGCAGTTGTTGCCTGTCTGGGAGAGGAGCAGGAAGTTACGGTCAAGGTTTTCAAGAAAAGGCAGAACGGAATTGAGCTTATACCACGTAACAGGAACTATAAACCCATAGTTGTGAAGAAAGGAGATCCTCTTTTCAGGATTTGTGGAAAGGTAGTCGGAGTGGTGAGGAAATTGTAAGGAGCGCCCCCTCACCCTACCCTCTCCCCACGGGGGAGAGGATCAAGGTGAGGGGGTGAGGGGGAGTCGTGATTGTTGAACGAATAAATCAAGCCGTAAAGGTGAGAGCTGATTTCCACGGCGGGCAGATAGTGCCCCTTTGTTTCAAACGGGGAACTAGAAATTACAAAA
The DNA here is from genome assembly GCA_030017955.1 of Candidatus Eisenbacteria bacterium. Lineage (NCBI taxonomy): Bacteria > Candidatus Eiseniibacteriota > Candidatus Eiseniibacteriota bacterium. The sequence continues at coordinate 58,201 of JASEGR010000007.1, read as the reverse complement.
TCACCGATGTCCATGCCAGATGGGAATGGAAGGAAGGTCAGAAGAGGCTCTACTATTTTTCGGTGAGCGTGGATACCGGTGATGTGTGTGAGCTTTGCCTGGATGGATCTGAAATGCTCTGGTATCTGGAATCTGTGATGATGGAAGGGTGATAGCGGCCGACAATCATGCGCCCCGTCATAATGCACGTTGATATAGATGCCTTTTTCGCATCGGTTGAAAAGCTCAAGAACCCCCGCCTGAAAGACGTTCCTGTGATCGTGGGAAGAGGTGTCATAGCGAGCTGTTCCTATGATGCAAGGAAATACGGCCTAAGAGCCGGAATGTCAATCCGCGAGGCAAAGAAACTCTGTCCCAAAGCCGTGGTGCTTGACGGGCATTGCCAGACGTACCGTTCCTTCGCGTCGCGGACATTCGATATCTGCCGGGACATTTCCCCGGCCGTCGAGAGCTACCTTGACGAAGCCCACTGTGATCTTTCGGGGACAGAGCTTCTATACGAAGATTTTCTTCTAGTCGGCCGCGAACTCAAAGAGAGAGTGAGAAGAGAAATTGGACTCACCGTCACCGTCGGGATTGCCACAAACAGGATGATTGCGAAGTTTGCGGGCCGGACCGTGAAACCCGATGGACTGAGACTGATCAGAATGGGTGAGGAGGAGAACTTCATTGCAGGCTTTCCGGTTGGTGAATTGCCGGGCGTGGGGACGAAAACGAAGCGTGTCCTCGAAAAGCTGGGCGTGCACACCATTCAGGATCTGAGAGCTTTCTCGCGGGATTCGCTTAGGGCGCTGTTTGGAAAGGCCGGACACGACCTCTACGAAAGGGCGGCGGGGAGGGAAATTCGCGTTCAAGAACGAGAACTTCCACAATCAATCTCGCGGGAGACCGCCTTCCACACACCGGCCGGGGATCAAAGCGAGATTGAAGCGATGCTCTACTATCTCACGGAAAGGGCAGGGAAAGCGGCGAGAGATCTGGCGATCTGCCCTCGCACGATATCGGTTAAGGTCTCGTACGCGGATTCGCGGCACGAGGAAAGGCAGGAAGCCCTTCCCAGTCCGACAGCTCTTGACAACGAGCTCTTCTCGCGCGCAAGGGATTTGCTCGTGCGCATGCTGACGAGAAGAGTGAGCGTTATTCGGGTCGGAATAGCCCTTTCGCGCTTCTCCCGGTGGAACGAGTCTCAGATGGGATTCTATGAAGACGAGGAGGAAGAGAAATCGAGGAATCTGTACAAAGGAATTGACTCGGTGAGGCAGAAGTTTGGGCACTCCTCGATCGTCGCCGGGAATTCCATCGAGCTTCTCGGAAAGCTAAAGCAGGATAGATTTGGATTTATTCTGAGAACACCATGCCTCACCAGGTAGCGGCGGTTGCCCCTCACCTCAGTCCTCTCCCCAAGGGGGAGAGGATGGGAAGAGGGACGGCGTCTCCCTCCACCCCAGAGGGGAGAAGTCTCAAGGACAGCCGCCTGCGGGGACCTGTGATCCGTTTATCCTCTCCCCTGGGGGAGAGGGAAGGGTGAGGGGACCCAGATGAGTAGCGAAACAGAGTCCACGCCGGTTCCCCTTTATGTCCACAGCAATTACTCGCTTCTTTCCGGCACATCAACTGTGGAGAGTCTTATTGCCAGGGCTCTGGAGCTTGGCTTCGATGCGATAGCTCTCACCGATTCGAATAACCTCTATGCCGCGCCCAGGTTCTTTGAAGCTGCAAAGAAAGCAGGAATAAAGCCGATTCTCGGCTGTGAGCTTGGGTACGAAGGTGAGAAGGTCGTTCTCATTGTGCGAGACAGAGCGGGATACTCTAACCTCTGCACACTTCTGACTGAGCGGAATCTGAAAGAGAAATTCTCACTTCTTGACTCACTTCTCGAACATCACGAAGGCCTATTCATCATTGCAAATGATTGTGAGTTCATCCGAAGGCTTGAGCCAGATGTTCCAAAGGATTCCCTTCTCGTCGGAATGGAAAGACCCTGCTCCTCGGCAACGAGAGAAATGGAGCTGATGAAGCTTGCGCGGAGACTCAACCTGAGACCTGTCGCAACGACCGACGTACGCTTTCTTCATGAATCTGACTGCGAGACTCATGAACTCCTCTCAGCCATAAGAAAAAATGTCTCCATCTTCGAAGCCAGGCAAAGAATGACAGGGAACAGGAATGCCCGGCTGGGGAGTCCGCTTGAGATGAGCGAACTTTTCAAAGATATCCCGGATGCACTTGCGAACACGAGGAAAATCGCGGAGGCATGCGACTTTGACCTTTTCCAGGGCGAGGCGGTCTTCCCGAGATTTCCGCTTCCCACAGGCGTGGAAGCAAAGGAGTTCCTTCTTTCTCTCTGCCAAGAGAGATTGATTTCAAGATACGGTCAAGCGAACGGGCGGGCGCGCCAGCGACTTCTCCACGAAATAGAAATCATCTCAAAGCTGGGATTCACTGAGTATTTTCTGGTTGTCGGCGACATCGTGCGCTTCGCAAGGGAAAAGCGGATTCCCGTCGCGGGACGTGGGTCCGGGGCGAGTTCCATTGTCGCCTACCTTCTTGGTGTCACGAATGTCGATCCGCTTTGCTACAACCTCTATTTCGAGAGGTTCCTCAATGAGACAAGAAAAGACTGGCCGGACCTGGATATCGACCTTTCCTGGCACAGGAGGGATGAGGTAATCGAGTATGTGTACAAGAAGTACGGAAGCAATCGCGTGGCCATGATCTCAACGCATGTCACGATGGGGTCAAGGCTGGCCTTTCTTGAGACAGCAAAGGCGCTCGGCGTTCCTGCGAGTGCGCTTTCAAAGAAAGGAAGAATCGGAGAGCACCTCGAGCTTCTTGCCGAGGCCCGCCGTCTGGCAAAGAGGATTGAGAATTTCCCAAGGCATCTTGGAATTCATTGTGGAGGAATCGTTGTTTCTCCGGGCGAGCTCTCGAAATACGTTCCGCTTGAGCTTGCCGCGAAGGGCATTGTTGTTACCCAGTTTGAGATGGAGGGCATCGAGAAAGCCGGCCTCGTTAAGATTGACCTTCTTGGAAATCGAGCGCTTTCGACGCTCGAGGAGACGCTGAACCTCATAGAAAAAGAAAAGGGTCTCAGGCTCTCTCCCGATGAGATTCCCGAGAATGATGAGCTCACAGGGGAACTTTTGCGCAGAGGAAAGACGCTCGGATGCTTTCAAACAGAGTCGCCTGCCATGAGAAATCTCGTCGTCATGCTGCAAGCTTCGTCTCAGGATGACACCATAGATGCGCTCGCGCTTATCAGGCCGGGTCCTTCCTCAGCAGGGATGAAAGAACGCTTTGTGAAAAGAGCGCGAGGAGAAGAACAGATAGAATTCGTTCACGAAAGTCTCAAGTCGCTCCTTGAGAGAACTCACGGAATCATGCTCTACGAAGAAGATGTCATGGGCGTTCTGAGTGAAATATCCGGAATCTCTCTCGAAGATGCGGATTCACTGAGAAGGGCGATCTCACATGCGCGAAGTGAGCCTGATATGAAGAACGCAAGGAAGTTCTTCTCCGCGAAGTGCAGGGAGAAGGGAGTGCCGGCAGAAATACAGAATTCCGTGTGGAAGGATGTAACAAGGTTTTCCTCCTATACGTTTTCCCGGGCACACGCGGCAGGCTACGGCGTGCTCGCGTGGCAGTCTCTCTACCTCAAGGCGCATTTTCCGCTTGAGTACATGACCGCTGTTCTGAACCATCACCAGGGAATGTATGAAAGGTCGGTCCACGTCAATGAGGCAAAGAGGATGGGCTTGCGCGTTCTTCTGCCCTGTGTGAACTGCTCGGGACGCGGATTTGAAATTGATGGCGGCGCCATAAGAGTCGGACTTTCTCAGGTGAGCGGCCTGACTGGAAGAACTATCTCATCAATCCTTCTTGCCAGAAAAGAACGTCCATTCAACTCGGTCTCCGATTTTCTCCTGAGAACGAACGTTGGATTCAATGAAACCGAAAGTCTAATCCTCTGCGGAGCGTTTGATTTCACCGGCCGGACGAGGCCCGGGCTTTTCTATGAGCTCGCCGTTCTGTCCAAGAGGATGAGAAAGAAGACGGCTCAAGGGACCTCACTCGCGCTGGTCGAAGACGCTACTGCATCTGGTTTCAAGGGAAAGGATTTGCCTTTGAGTGAACAGGTTGCGATGGAAGAGCGACTCCTAGACTTGCACGTCGTCTGCCACCCGAGTGAGCTTGGACCTTTGCCTGAAGGTGCCGTGAGAGCAGCAGAACTATACGAATTGGAATCGGTGAGGGGGGGTATTGTGGGGCTCTGTGTGCGGGAAACTGGGGACAGTGGGTCCTCAGCGAGCAAGGCAGAGCATCGAATTCAAGCGGGAAATGCGATCCGTCAGTCCGCCGGAACTGCCGAAGTTTCAGGGAGGGGCTGGACCCACCCGCGCCCGTTTGTCCGAATCGTGGGACTTCCCATTGCACGGCGTAGAGTGAGATTAAGGGACAAGAGGCTCATGGCATTCATGACACTCGAGGACTCAACGGGGACTGTCGAATGCATCCTTTTCCCGGAGGCCTACGAGAAATTGTCCACTGTTTTTAGGCATACTGGTTTACTCCTTGTGGAAGGCAAGCTCGAAGAGCAGCACGGAGCACTTACCATAAATGTTGGGAAGCTGCAGGAAACTGTGGACATGCACGCGGCGCGTAGCGTAGCTTCCTTGAGATGCCCGCACAACAACCGGGAATCTCGCTAGGCAGGAGAAATCTGAGTCACAAATCACCAAGGATTTGGGCTGCCGCAATATTGTTGGCCACGGTGCTTTTTCAGCTCTTCGTAACACAGCTTCCCCTCAACTATCTGCTTGCTCATGTTGTCAACGACGATACATTCTACTACCTCGAAATAGCCCATCGCGCGGCACATGGGCAGGGGTTCACCTTTGACGGAATCAACCGGACCAACGGCTTTCCACCTGCGTGGCAACTGCTGCTTACTGCCCTTGCAACGATAACGCCTTCAAAGGAAGATTTGCTGAGACTTACTCTGATTCTCTGCACGGTGCTCAACTTTGCAACCGGGCTCATCATTTGTGCGATCTCGGAAGCAGCACTCGGGCAGTCTCTCTCGGTGATCTGCCTGCTCATTTGGTCCTCAGTGCAGCTTGTTCCAAGCCTGTCCTTGACAGGAATGGAGACCAGTCTTAATTGGCTGGTTTTCAGCTTCCTGCTGTGGCGTGTCATAGTAGCCGCCAAGCGAAAACTTATGCAGGAATCTGCCGCGCAAACGTATTCAAGTTTGGGAAGCATTGCCACTGGACTCGGGTGCGGTGTGCTCTTTTTGTGCCGGGTCGACAATCTCATTTACGTCGCGAGCATCTTTGTCCTGATGGGCTAGTTTCTCACACCGCACAACCAAAAAATGAGTCGGACCCAGAGACTTCGGGCGATGATAAGACCAGGCATTGGCATGGCTTTTGGTGCTGGATTGCTGGTTTTGCCTTACGTTCTGTGGAACGTGATCGAGTTCGGCACAGTCCTGCCGGTCAGCGGTCTGGTGAAGGAGAGACATAATTTCAATATCGTGACTTCTCAGATGGGAGGGTATTTGAGCATCCATGCGCTCCTTCATTCATTGGGGCGAGCATTTGAGAAACTCCTGTGGGTAACCTCGAACAGCCTGGGCACATTGGACAGCGTTCTGGGATTGGGTAGAGGGTCCTGGCTCGTGAGTCCGGCTCTTGTGGCAACAGTCTTGGCCGGCATCCTGACCGTGCTCACGGCTGTATGTTTCGCCAAGCGCCGGATATCTACTGCTTCCGTAATGTCTGGCGGAGAACCAGCGGTCATCTTTCTAAAGAGATCCTTTTTGGTCTTGCTGCCATTCTGGGCAATATGGGGTGCAATTGACCTGTCCAGTGAAGCGGGATCTTCCAAATTGGCGGCAAGGGTGCTGCTGACGATGGGTGCTTTGCTGACTGCGGCAGTGGCCTGGATGTGTTCAAGTCGAAAGTCACATGATGCAGATGACAAGCCAGCAGTAAAGATATTGGCTTTCTTCTGGGTAGCCATCTTTCTTCACGCGATGTCGGTTGTTTACGCACTGGACTATGTCCTGGATTACACAACTTGGTACTTTGCCAACTGGTTTGTGGTCATCTCGTTATCCATCGGAGCGGCGATCAGGCATATTGACACAATCCTGTCACGGTCCATGGTTCGCAAAGCTTTCCGTTATTCGCTGGCCATATGGTTCTCAATAGGATTTTTGGCTCGTGGCTATCGGTCGGTTGATTTTGTTACGAGAGAACCGTTGCCACCGATGTACGGGCTCGACGGAATGTATGCCCAGGCAAAATGGTTAGAGCAGAATACTCCCTCGACGGCAGTGATTGCATCCTACAACGCAGGTGTGATTGGCTACTTCTCAAATCGGCGGACTATAAATCTTGATGGTATGACCAACAGCAAGGACTTGATGCCTTATCTCTTTGGTCCCAGAAGCATGACTGAATACATCGATACAATTCGCCCGGATTATGTCGCGGACTACATCACGAGCCTTGATTGGCAGAAAGAGCTGTCTTCGGCCCCTGTCTTTCGTGGAATAGATAGAGAAAGACTGGTCCCGGTCAATTGGATCACAAGCCAGGGGGGATTTCCTGCCCCTCGCACCCACGTCGTTTTCAGAGTGACAAGGACGGACCACAGTCCAAAAGATTCGACCTAGACCAATCAAGATTGCTCAACGGGCGCTGGTGCCGCAAGTCTCTACCAGGTTGGCGTCGGACCGTGACCAGTGCGAATGAGTTTTACGCCGACCGAGGCCGATGAATTCAGTCGAGCTTGTCCAGCGCTTTCATAAGGTCGAAGTTGTTTCGCTGAACATCGAGCGGATTCACTTTCTTGTATCTGACAATTCCCTTCTCATCGATAATGAAGGTGGCTCTCTCAGAAAAACCTTTCTTGTCAAACACACCGTATTTCTGCGCAACCTCTCCGTGCGGCCAGAAATCGGAAAGGAGCGGATAAGAGAGGCCGCCAAGACTCTTCCCGAACAAAAGACAGAAGCCCGGACAAGTTTTTCGTTACTTCGAAAAACCACCGGGCAATCTGCCTGATTGCAGTGTGCCGTCCCAGAAATAACTTTACGAAATGTAGCGCGTTTCATCAGGCACACTGCCGGGGGGTATGAGGGGGTCGCGGCCGACCCCCTCAGGGGTGACAGCGTAGGAATGCGACGAGTAGGAGCATCCTGAAGCGTCAGAGGGGCGACAAGCCCTTATGAAAGTGTCGTGTCCCGGGGCAAAGACATAGACAAGGAATTTCCGGGACACGACACTTGTGCCACCCCACAGGCCTGAGACTTTTACTCTCACTCGCCTTCTGCCGTGGCAGGAGAGCGGGGGACCCGCAAGACTAATCGTCTATAGAGCAAGAAATATGTCTTCTCGACTTCCGAATTAGGTGATGTGTCCCCCAGTTTGATGTGATGCTATCTCAACATTACCATCTTTCTTGTCTGGACAAAACTCCCGGCCTCGAGCCTCAAGAAATAGATTCCGGAGGCAAGAACGCGCCCCGCATCATCCCTGCCATCCCACGTCAGATCATGCACGCCTGCTCCCAGGTTCGCCTCGACCAGCGATGAGACGAGTTTCCCAGTGACCGAGTAGATCTTCAGAGAAACGCGTGCCGGAGCGGGAAGGCCAAAGGAGATTCCGGTCACCGGATTGAAAGGATTCGGATGGTTCTGTGCAAGGTAGAACCTGGCCGGAATCACGTTGCGCGGATTTCCAAGGACGGCAACAAGAGACTTTATCTTGAATATGCTGTCACTCACATCGAACCCGGAGTTTGCACCAGTCGAACCATCATACGCGACAACCTTGACCTTGCAGCTGTCCGAAGGAGTGTTAGGAACTGTCCATACATAGAACGAGAAATTCGGAAGTCCATGAGCGATCAGGGACGGATAAGAAGTGCCGTTATCGATCGAGTAGTATATCGATACCGAATCCACTCCCGATGCATCCGTGGCAGTCCATTTGATTGTATCCTGGTCCCCGACAGTCCACTCTTCACCGCCGTTTGGAGAAATGACCACGACACTCGGCGATATCGTATCCGGTGCAACTATCGTGAAGAGACTATCACTCATATCGAAACCCTGGTTTCCTGCAGGAGATGAATCAGTCGCAACAATCTTCACTCTGCAGGTTTCTGAATAAGTTGCAGGAACAACCCAGGGATACTTCGAATTATTCGGCAGCCCGGTAGCTATGACATTCGGATATGTTGCCCCGCCATTTGTCGAATAGTAAATATCCACCGAGCCAATTCCAAAGAAATCATCGGAGGCAACCCATTTTATTGTTTCGGTTGTACCGGGTGTGAAAAACTCATGAACGTTCGGTCTCAAGACTGTGACCTGGGGCGCGATTCTATCGCTTCCATCCAGCTTCCCGTATCCCCACGTATTGTTCGGCACCGTACCCGTGTAGCCGTCGCTTCTTGCCCTTGCGTAGAGCCAGCTTTTCATCTGGGACGGCGTGAATGTCGGGAATTTCTGAAGAACCGCGGCGCACATTCCTGCAACATGGGGAGCGGACATGCTCGTTCCCTCCCAGATTCTGTGCACGCCGTCCTGGACCACGTAAGGGTCAGAAACGGTGCTCTGGGCAGAACGAGCCGATGCAACTCCAAAGCCTGGAGCCGTAATGTTGGGTTTCAAGACGCCATCTCTTCTTGGGCCTCGGCTTGAGAAGGATGCGATGGCTCCGAGAGTTGGATTTTCGGTGTAGCAATAGGTCGAGCCATTCACTGAAGTCCAGCATTTCTTTGTTGTATAGGCGCCCACTGCTATCAGGGAATCAGCGGTTGCCGGGCTTCCGATTTCTTCTGCCGCCTCATAACCTCTGGACCAATATGCATAACCCGATGCTCCAAGCTGATAGTAGGCAATCCACGCATCTATTTCCCCGGTTTCGCCATTCTGAGTCCTTATGAACCTGACCGTCCAGGTTCCCGCCCTGGGGTAGAACGAGGCGCTCGCGTCCCATACTTCGATGAAAAACTCCCTGTCGCCGTTCGTCGGTGTTGAGATGGCATTCTCAACATAGATTCTTCCGTCGTTCGTAGCCACTTCTCCGGAAGTCCCAACCGCAAAAGGACCCGCCGTATATCCGCGTGGAGTCCTGACGAGAACACTGAAGCCGTCGTTCCCGCCATACCATCCATCAATATCAAACCAGTCGTTGTTGTTGCCCGCGTACGGGCTGTAGCTAGGTATGATTATTGTCATGCTGTCCCTCGAACTGGCGGCGATAGTGACTTCGGCATGACTCTTCTCGGTTCCTTCGTTTCCCGCAGATGCACAAATGATTCTACCGGGGCCGGTCAGAGCATTCATTGAAACATCAAATGGATCGGTCCCGTCGTGAGGCCCATACTGACTTCCAAGACTCAGGTTGACAACTGCGGGCATCCCGAGTGCCTGCGCTTTCTCAAAGATATAAGCCACTCCATCTGTAATTGCTGTATCGTAGAATGTAGTTTTAACAGAAATAATGTTCGCTTCGGGCGCCTCTCCGACATACGTATATTGAGGTTGGCCATTTCCTGTCGCACGCCCGTTTCCTGCGGCTATTCCAATCGTGTGACTCCCGTGGCCAATAACATCAGTCTGAGTGCAAGCCCCCGCGTTTATCTGGGCTGAATCCCACTCAGTTCCGTAGTCATATCCCGCAGGCGGGGTTCCACTGACATTCTGATCCCAGATGTATCTGATCCGTGTAGTTCCATCGGCCTTCTTGAAGTCCTGGTGAAGTCTGTCGATTCCAGTATCAACACTGCCTACAACAACTCCTCTTCCGGTAAAACCCGCATAATTCGGGGGAGTCCCGTAGTGGACGTCATCGCCTCCCGTTTCAGGAAGGCTTACATCAAGGCACCTCTTCACGGGTCTTGCTCCACGTATGTACTGCACTCCTGGAGTGGAAGCCAGTCTTGGAAGAAGGCCAATAGGTATCTCGGCTGTAAACAAGCCGCCAAACTGCGAGTGAACAATTATCCCCATCGATTCGAGCTCGCTCCTCGAGAGAGTGGTCGTCACGTACGAGGTCAAGACCGTGCCAACACCGGGTCTCTCAACAAGCACCCTCTTAGAGATCGGCATATCACTGGCGACATTCCTGGCTACCACGTCAAGCTTATGCATTTCTCCCTGGGCGAAAACAAGGGTCGGAGCGATGACTAACACCATGAGCCAGTAGAATCTTTTCACAATGCCCTCCTTTTGCGCCAAATGGCAGCCAGATGACTGTCTAAATACAGAGAAGCCCCTAACATGAAAATCTTTCAGGAGTTACGAAAAAACAATAACCCGCCCCGAAAGGGGGACGGGCTTCCGGATGGACTAGAAGCTGTAACAGATCTAGTGCATCTATTCCACAGCTAACAACTCAATAATTATACGACACAGCGATCCATCTGTCAAATTTTCCATACCGGGCCGAAATCACTCGCCGCTCTTACCCCCCACGATCTTGGAGAGGCTGACATTTCCAACTCGGGGACACATCACCCAATTGAAATAAGCGTTATGTCCCAGAATTCGTACTCAGGTGCACGGTTGACAGAGAGAGCGGATTCGTTGAAGCTCAGACAGCGGTGAAGCAGAAGGCCGTGCGGTTCGTGGAAAACAGGCGGGGACGAAGGTGGATTGTCTGAGACCGGTGCCACAGGAGTGACCGGGACATGCGGCAGATGAATCCAAGAAACTTGAGTGCGTTGCTTGGAATCTGTCTCCTCGCTGCACCCATTTCTCAAGAAAAGGACCAGACCATGGAACTCCATCAAATCATGGAATCATATGCAGAGTTCAAACTGAAATCCGACCCGACGTTTGCGACCTACATCGGAGATCACAGATATGATGATAAGCTGAAAGATTCCTCCGAGCGGGCGTTTAACGAGGACATCGAGAAGGTAAAAGACTATCTTGCCCAATCGGAGAAGATCGACGCGAAAACCCTCTCCGAGAGTGACCGGACAAGTCTCCTGGTTTTTCAAAGAGTGCTACGCGACCGGATTGAAGGAGCAAGCTTCAAACCCTATTTGTTCCCGATTTCGCAGCAGGAAGGACCTCACATAACGTTCCCGGAAATAGTCAGCTATCACCCATTCAATACGCCAAAGGACTACGAGAATTACATCGCCCGCCTCAACTCTTTTCCCAAACAGATAGACGACGTCATTGCCGGCATGAAGAAGGGGGTTTCCGAAGGACTGGTTCCTGCCAGAATCAATATCGAAGAGACGATACCTCAAATTAAAATTCACATAGTCACTGACCCAACAAAGTCCGAATTCTACAAGCCGGCGGCACGCATACCGGCTGATTTCCCGCAGAATGCCAGGGACGAGACGACGAAACGGACTTCTGATGCAATTCGGAATTCCATTGTTCCGGCCTATCAGAAACTTCTCGACTTCGTAGAGAAGGAATATCTTCCCGAAGGTAGAAAGGAAGCAGGGATCTGGTCCTTGCCGCGTGGAGACGAATGGTACAAGTTCTTGCTGCGTGCAAACACGACAACTGATCTGACTCCCCAGCAAATCTTCGACATCGGGAAGAAGGAACTGGAATGGATACACAGAGACATGAATGAAATCAAGAGCCGGGTCGGCTTCCAGGGAACTCTGCCGGAATTCATCCAGTACCTGCGCACAAGCCCGAAGTTCTACTACAGCACGAAGGATTCTCTCCTTGACGGATTCAGGCAGATTCTTAGAAAGATGGACGCGCGTATGCCCGAGCTTTTTGGAAGGCTCCCCAAGTCAAAATTGGATGTAAAAGAGATTGAGGACTACCGGGCCGATGCTGCTCCCGACGCTTACTACTATGCAGCTCCGGTAGATTTCTCCCGCCCCGCATACGTCTATGTGAATCCATCGAATTTGAACATGCGGCCAAAGTACACTGTCGAAGCGTTGGCGTATCACGAGGGAATTCCCGGCCACCATCTCCAGGGATGCATTCAGCAGGAGATGGAGAATCTGCCGAAGTTCAGGAGGTTCGAATGGTTCACTGTTTTCGGTGAAGGATGGGCGCTGTATTCCGAGTTTCTTCCCAAAGAGCTCGGGTTCTATTCAGATCCTTACTCTGATTTCGGAAGACTGACTCTTCAGGCCTGGAGGGCGACCCGGCTGGTCGTGGATCCTGGAATTCATCATTTCAAGTGGACGAGGGAGCAAGCTATTGATTTCTTCAAGGCGAACACCGGCCTGTCGGAACACAACATCATCGCGGAAGTGGATAGATACATTGCGTGGCCGGGGCAGGCAATCTCATACAAGATCGGCCAGCTCAAGATAAAGGAGTTGAGGGAAAAAGCTCAGAAGGAGCTGGGAAACAAGTTTGACATAAGAGCTTTTCACGATGAACTCCTGGAAGAAGGATGCCTGCCTCTGGACATTCTGGAAAAACGCATCAACGATTGGATAGCGGAAGTGAAATCCAGACCGTAGCGCCCGCGCCGGTCAGAGCAAACCTTTCACCAAGTATCCCAGCGAAAGCAAGAGACCCGTGAGAAGATGGACAAGGACGGTCGCCGCATTTGCAGGAGCCAGGTGAGCTGAATCCGCGTAGTGCTTCCTCGCAGTCCCCACAGCTTTCATCGCCATCGGGAACGTGAGAAGTGCAAGAACTGTGAGCACCGGAAGAATTCTTCCAACAACGCCTATCACGATTGAAGCATAGACTGCCATCATGAGGATTTCATATCCCTTGACGGCCCTTTCTCTTCCGAGCCTCACGACCAGATGGTTCTTTCCGACAGCCTTGTCCGCATTGTAATCAGGGAACTGGTTTATGTAGAGGACTGCTGCAATAAGAAGACTTACCGGGATTCCGGCAAACGCAACAGAGAGCGAGAAACTCCCGGTCTGGACGAAGTAAGCGCCGAGAGTCATAAGGATGCCAAAATTCATCCCAACGAATATCTCACCCACTCCCCTGTGAGCGAGCTTGAATGGAGGAGCAGTGTAGAAATACCCGGAAAAGACCCCGATTGCGCCGAGAAGGAGAACCGGCCACCCTCTGAGCCACGCAAGATAGAGGCCGATGATCGAGCCGACGATGAAACAGACAAACGCGCCGGTGATGACCTGTCTCGGAGTAAGAAGGTTCTGTTGAATCATCCTTGAACCGCCGGTGAATGGCCTCACATATTCGGTGTTTATCTCATCGTTCCCACTCTTGTGGTCAAAGTAATCATTTGCAATGTTTGTCCCGGCGTGAAGAAGCACTCCGCCAAGCATCGTGAGCCAGAAGACTCCCCAATTGAAGCTGGCCGCAGTGGTCCACGCAATGGCCGAGCCAAGGATAACCGGGACAATCGAAGCAGTCAGAAATGGGACTCTTGCTTCAGCAATCCAGAGCTTCACACCTTGAACGATCTTGATATGAGACGGCATGTTACCTCCTCTGCCAGACCGAAAGCATAGAAAACTCAGAGCCCAAGAATAGCAAGACAGACGAGCCTCTGTCAAGCTGACCAAGAGACGCCGTTGGGGCGAATACACTAAGATTCTTGTGGGTTCTGTCTCCCGGATAGAGAACGTCCCGGAGGAGGTTCCCCTCACCTTGATCCTTTCCCCAAGGGGGAGAGGTTGGTGAGGGGGCATATTTAGAGCGTGCCTTTCTGGAGGGCGAATCTGTGCCAGCTTCATCCTTGATGTAAGACCTCCCAGGATGTAAATTCCGGCAGGGCAAGATGACTCAGATCACATGGAGCGAAGATGAAGCGCGATACTGGTTGGACTGACTACATACTCGGACTCGGCGAGCTGCCCGCGTTGACGGAATTGTGGGAGCAGGAGTTGGTCTCCATCATCAAGCGATGGATTCCCAAGCGGGACGGACTCAAGGTCCTTGAGATCGGGTGCTCCAACGGCCGCTGGCTCAGGTGGTTCAAACAGGAGTATGGAGCAGTGACTTTCGGCGCGGACCTGAACCCTGCTGCTGCCGGCGTAGTTGAGAACTTTGTTTTGGCTGATGGACTCAGCATGCCGATAAGCGACGGGACCTTCGACGTTGTCTTCTCCATGGGACTTGTCGAACATTTTCCTGATCCCGTGACAAGACAGAAGTTAATCTCCGAGCACGTCCGGCTGGCAAAACCCGGAACAGGTCTCGTCTGGGTGGAGCATCCGAACATGAACTTTTCGCTCCGTTGGCTCTTGATCAAGTATTACTTTGGGCGTGGCCTCAGTTATCACCACTACCGCATCACCGACCGCGAGATGAAAAGGCACTTCCGGAATCTCGGGGTGGAGATACTCGACGCGCACTTCATTGGCTGGTCTCCGCCTACGCTTCTCAGGATATTAAGCGGCAAGGTCTCAAAGCTTGCCCCGTGGTTTCCGAAGGCACCGCCAGATGCTCTGGGCCGGAAGAGATTCGAACATCCGCTTACAGCAGATGACTTTCTGATTATCGGGCGCAGAGCGCGCGGTGTCTGATCCCCTCACCCTACCCTCTCCCCCAAGGGGAGAGGGCGTGCCGAGCAACCGATGCCGGCTTGAGCTCCTGGTGACAGCGGCGCGTTGACAGCAAAGCTTCCTTCCTCATAGAATGCAAAAGTTGTACGGATTCATGGGGATGCCGGGATGATGACAACACCACGTCCGGCTCGTCCACGCTTTGCCGATGACAGCTCAAAGAAAGCTTGCAGGTCAGAGGGACAGGTTGATGATTGAAGTCAAGGGCTTGACCAAGGTTTTCCATGACGGAAAAAGAGGAAACGTTGTAGCAGTCAACAATGTCTCTTTTGTTTGCGCGCCCGGCAAGATATTTGGACTCCTCGGACGGAATGGCGCAGGCAAGACCACGACCTTGAGGATGCTTGCAACCATCCTGACTCCGACATCGGGGACGGCGACAGTTCAGGGCTATGACGTTGTTAACTCTCCCAACGAAGTCAGAGAAGCCATAGGATATCTTTCGGGCGACACAAAGCTCTATGACAGACTCTCGGGAAGAGAGGCCCTTGAGTATTTTGGCCGGCTGCACGGGCTCTCCAAGGAAAGCGCCAGAGAGAGAACCCAGCACATGATCGAATCCCTTGGAATGAAGGAATACGCCGACAGAAGAATAGGGAAAATGTCTACCGGCATGAAGCAGCGGGTTTCCATTGGAAGGGTCATGGTCCACAACCCGAACGTGCTGGTACTCGATGAACCAGCTCAGGGGCTCGATGTCCTTGGCGCACGGGAAGTCCAGAAGTTCATGAGAAACATGAAGGCGGAAGGAAAAACGATCCTTATGTCCACTCACATAATGAGCGAAGCCGAGAAACTGTGCGACGAGATCGCCATCATAGAAAAAGGGAAGATCCTGAGCTCGGGTAGTCTTGAGGATTTGAGAAAAATGACAGGTGAGAGAGACCTGGAAGAGATTTTCGTCAAGCTTGTGGGAGAAGTCAGCAAGGAACTGCAAATATGAAACTTCAGAATATCGGAGTCGTGTGGAAAAAAGAGGTCATTGAGACTGTCAGGGACAGGCGTTCACTTTTCCTGGTGTTCGTATTGCCATTTATTTTCTATCCCATGATATTCGCAGGCATGGGATTCATGATGCAGAGGCAGGTGGAAAAAGAGAAGACGCTGGTTGTGACTATCGCCGTAACCAACCCCGCGGGCGCTCCCAGGCTGGTCTCCCTTCTAAGGGAAAAGGAAAAAGTCGAAGTCCTGCTTACCAATGCTACGAGCAAGCAGATCCAGGACGGGCTCATACAGGGGATTCTCGTTCTTCAAGAGAACCTTGAAGAGAAGATGAAGGCAGGCGAAAAATCAACTATCTCGTTTGTCTGCGATGAAACCGACGCGAGGTCGAGGAGCGCAGCCGAGAGAGCGGAAAGCGTGTTTGCGAAATTCAAGGAAATGGTTACACAGGAGAAGCTCAAAGAGATAGGCGTCGGAGCTGATTTCCTTTCAGCCGCCTCATTCGAAAAAAAGAACATCGGGGCATCAAATGAAGCGGGCGCATCCCTTCTTGGAATGCTTATACCTTATCTGATCATAGTTCTCATAGCCGCCGGCGCGTCCCACCCGGCGATCGATGCAACTGCAGGCGAGAAGGAAAGAGCAACACTTGAGACGATTCTTGTCAGCTCTGCGAAAAGAACAGAGCTTGTTCTCGGAAAATTTCTCGCTGTTCTTAGCGCTTCGCTTGCATCGGCATTTTCAGGCATAGTGAGTCTCCTTCTAACCTTTCTCTCGGGATATTCTATTTTCTCAGTCAGTGGCGATCTCAAGATGGGTGTGACGCCAATGAATGCTGCGGCAGTCTTTCTCATGACTATCCCCGTGGCCGCGCTTTTGAGCGGCGTGCTGATAGCGATGGGCTGTCTTGCCAAGAGTGCGAAGGAAGGAGGAACGTACGCGGCTTACCTCCAGATGGCGGTCATCCTTCTCGGGATCTCTGCCATGAGCCAGGAGTTTGAAGTGGGAAATCCATACTTCCTTCTCCCTATCTTCAATACCAGCCTCGTTGAGAAAGAGCTCCTTCTCGGCAATTTCAACCCGGCCCACATTGTCATCACGCTTGGTAGTACGATTGTGCTTGCTTTCTTCTCGCTCCTTGTTGCGGTGAGGCTTTTCTCAAATGAAGAAGTAATGTTCAGGCAGTGAGGCCGGGCAGGAAAGGCAGGGTAGGGAAGGGATGGGCGCCAGCCGACTACTAAGCGGACTACTAGTGTGCCGTCCCAGAAATAACTTTACGAAATGCAGGGTGTTTCATAAGGCACACTGCCAGGGGGTATGAGGGGGTCGTGGCCGACCCCCTCAGGGGTGACAGCGTAGGGATGCGACGAGTAGGAGCATCCTGAAGTGTCAGAGGGGCGAGAAGCCCCTATGAAAGTGTCGTGTCCAGGGGCAAAGACATAGACAAGGAACTTCCGGGACACGACACTAGAAGGAGGACAACCTTGAAGGCCGACATTCAAAAACTGGTGGCCGAGCGGGGCGTTGACGCGATTGTTGTCGAGGGTGGCAAGGAGTGCGGGCCGCTAATGCTTTATATTACGGGTGGGGTGAGGCTTCTTAGCGCGATCTACATCGAGAAAAAGAACGGGGAAAAACTGCTCGTCCACAGTTTGATTGAGAGAGAAGAGGCAGCAAAATCTGGACTGCCCTGTCTGAGCTACTCCGACCTTGGCTTGAAAGGCCTGCTTGATGAAGAGAAGAGCACGGTGCGGGCTTACGGCAGACTGTACGAAAAGCTTTTTGACAGACTTTCAATAAAAGGGAAAATCATCTTCTTTGGGCAGGCAGAGTTGAGCAGATTCCTCCCTATTCTGGAAGAAATAAAGAAGCGAGTGAAGGGAATAGAGATAGACTTCGATAAGGAAGAAAGCCTTTTTGACGTTGCCAGAAGAACAAAATCGGAAGATGAAGTTGAGAAAATCAGAAGGGCCGGAGAGAAGACTGCCGATTCACTCAAAGCGCTTGTTCAACATCTCCGCTCTCTCAAACAAAGAGGAGGAAAGATTCTCAAAGCTGATGGTACGCCGCTCAGAATAGGCGATATGCGAACGATCTTGAGGATTGAATTCACAAAAAGGGGACTGCTTGAGGGAGGGGGCTCAATCGTCAGCCAGGGAAAGGATTCGGCGGTCCCCCACAATGTCGGCAGAGATGAAGACGAAGTGATTCCCGGAAAGACAATCATTGTCGACATTTTTCCCAGGGACACGGCCTCGGGATATTGCTTTGACATGACGAGGACTCTTGTCTTCGGCAAGTCGTCCGACGAAGTGAAGCGCATCTACGGTGACGTTCTTGATACGTTCTTTTATGCGGCGAAGATCATGGATGTCGGAAAGGAAACAAGGGTCTGCCAGGAGGAAGTCTGCGCATTCTTTGAAAAGAAGGGGTATCCGACTATTAGGCAGAACGAATCGGCAGTCGAGGGCTACGTCCATTCCATAGGTCACGGCATAGGACTTGAGGTACACGAATCACCGGCGTTCGGCGCCACTGCTGCGAACAAAGACAGAGTCTCTCCGGGAATGGTGTTCACCGTTGAGCCGGGGCTCTACTTTCCATCAAAGGAGATAGGTGTTAGAATAGAAGACGTCTTCTATGTCGAAAGTGATGGAAAGCTCAGGAATCTGTCGGAATTTCCCTACGAGTTTGAGATCCCTGTTGCTGAGAGCTAGAACTAACGGCCCGAGGTCAGTCCCGGACAACGATCCCTAAGACAGCGCAGAAGGCCAACTCAGGAGGTATTTATCTACGAAGTCAGAAAAGAATCCCTGAAGAGAGAAAGAGCAATCCTTGTTGGATTCGACAGAGATTCCAGATTCGCGCCCGAAGCAGATTCGCTTGGCGAACTTACCCTTCTTGCCGAGACTGCGGGTGCAGAGGTACTGGGGACAGTCGGACAGCGGCACCGGACTCCAAATGCGGCCACCCTGATTGGCAAGGGCAAAGTCGAGGAAGTCAAAGCCATTTCCGTCGAGCAGTCGGCCGACCTCGTTATCTTCGATGAAGACTTGAGTCCAGCACAGGTTCGAAATCTGGAAAAACTACTCGGGGTGAGGGTCATTGACAGGAGCGAACTCATCCTCGACATCTTCGCAAGGAGAGCAAAGACCAGAGAAGCGCGGCTTCAGGTTGAGCTTGCACAGCTTCAGTATACTCTTCCCCGGCTCACGAGAATGTGGGAGCACCTTTCGAGACTCGGCGGCGGGATTGGGACGAGGGGACCCGGCGAAACCCAGCTCGAAGTTGATAGAAGAAGAGTGAGAGAAAAGATTGAGACGCTCAAGAAGAAGCTTTCGTCGGTCGAGAAGGAAAGAGCTGTTCAGAGAAAAGGAAGAAAGGACCTCTTCAAAGTTGCGCTTGTCGGCTACACGAACTCCGGAAAATCAACGCTTTTCAATGCTCTTACAAAGGCCGCCGTGTACACCGAGGACAAGCTGTTTGCAACGCTTGATGCAACGACACGAAGAGTTTTCTTGAATGAGAATGATTTCTTTCTTGTCACTGATACTGTTGGATTCATAAGGAAACTTCCACATCACCTGGTTGCCTCGTTCCGGGCCACGCTGGAGGAAGTGACTGAAGCAGACTTGCTTGTCAATGTGGTGGATGCTGCGTCCCATGATGCTCCTCACCAGGTTGAAGTCGTAGATGGTATTCTGGTGGACCTTGGTGCGAGAGGCAAGGAAGTGATTACTGTACTGAACAAGATTGACGTTCTGGAGGAGGAGAGCACGCTTCTTCACTTGAGGACTCTCACTCCGGGGAGTGTTGCGATTTCTGCGCTCACAGGAGAGAATATCGGGAAGTTGAAGGAGATGATTTCTGAAAGCATGAAAAGAAGAAGCGGTTCGTAAAATAGGGACAGGCACATTTCGGGCAGGTGTCTATTTTGGACACCTTCATAACGGAGACAGACACATTGAACACCGTGAAGCAATCTCACGAGATGCTCTCAGTAGGCACCGCGCTCGAGGAAATTCTCAGGAGAGTGAACTGTCTTAATGCGGAAGAAGTGAGTATCCTCGAAGCCGCGGGCCGGGTTTTGAGAGAGAGCATCAAGTCGTCTCATGACGTCCCGTCTTTTGACAATTCGGCGATGGACGGATACGCCGTCAGATCTGAGGATACGCTTCACTCAACGCGGGATAAGCCCTCAAGACTTAAGATAGTGGAAGAAATCCCGGCAGGGGCGAGCCCCAGATTTCGCCTTGGGAGGGATGAAGCGGCGGCAATAATGACAGGGGCGTGCGTGCCGGAAGGCGCAGACTCCGTCGTGATGGTTGAAGATACGAGACGCGACGGGGACTCCGTGTTCATCGAGAAACCCATAGAGAAAAATGATAATGTGAGGGAAAGAGGGCAGGACGTGAAGGCGGGAGAGACAGTCCTTCCCGAAGGAATGTTCCTTACGCCTTCGTGCGCAGGGATGCTTGCCGAGCTTGGCAGGACCTCCTGCCTGGTGACGCGGCGCCCCAAGGTCTCAATAATCGTCACCGGAGATGAGGTTTTCGAGCCCGGTGATGACCTTCCTACTCACGGGATAAGGAATGCCAACGGATACTCGCTTCTTGCAGGGGTCGCAGAGACAGGCTCAATTCCGGTCTATCTCGGGATCGCCAGGGACAACAAGGAGGAGCTGAGGGAAAGACTCGAAACGGCATTTCAGCTATCCGACATGGTAGTTACATCCGGAGGCGTCTCAGTGGGAAAATATGATTGGGTGAAAGAAATTCTCTCAGGGCTTGGAGAGATTGTTTTCCAGACTGTCCGCATGCAGCCGGGCAAACCCACTGTGTTTGGCATGAGAGACAATAAGCCCTTTTTCGGGCTTCCCGGGAATCCTGTCTCGTGCGTCGTTGTTTTCGAGCAACTTGTAAGGCCTGCCATTATCAAAATGTGTGGAAGGGCGGATATCGAAAGACCGATCGTCACGGCCCGGTTGAAAAAAGAAATCAAGAAGAAACCCGAAATGACGGCGTTTGTGCGCGGGAAGCTGACCAGGGAAAACGATACTCTTTTTGTGACCGCGACCGGCCCGCAGGGCTCCGGGATCCTCAAGTCTCTCGTGGTTGCGGATGGACTCATAATCATTCCGGAAGACAAAGTTTCTCTTCCGGGAGGAACTGAGGTTCAAGTCAAGCTTCTTTCGAGCAATTGGCCTTGCGCGGCTCTAATGGCCGCTTCAACCAGCCCTGAAGGAGTTCCTGCATGGAGAAAGTAAACCTGATCGCATCATTTCTTGCAGGTGTTGGATCATTTTTCTCGCCGTGTGTGCTTCCGCTGATACCGGCATACATTTCGTTCATCTCGGGGGTGTCTCTCGAAGAGATGCAGCGGAGCTCTCTCGAGAGAAAGATTTTCACACGAACGACTGCGAACTCGATTTTGTTCATCCTCGGCTTTTCAATAGTCTTTATTGCCATGGGAGCTTCGGCAACGTTCGTCGGAATGTTTCTCCTTGCCAAACAGGCGATTTTCTCAAAGATAGCAGGGGTCTTGGTCGTGATCTTCGGGCTTCATGTGGCGGGGATTCTGCGAATACCCTTTCTCAACTACGAAAAGAAATTCCAGGTGAAGGAGAAGCGGTTCGGCCTCCTTGGCTCCCTGATAATCGGTTTCTCGTTCGCTTTCGCGTGGACGCCGTGCATAGGCCCTATCCTGGGCGCCATACTCGCTATTGCGAGCACGCAGGAAACTGTCTGGCAGGGAATCTATCTCTTGAGTCTATATTCTCTCGGCCTTGCAATTCCATTTTTCATAACGGGACTTGCTGTGAATGTGTTCTTCCGGATATTTGGAGCAGTGAAGAAGCACTACAGAGCCATTGAGCTCGTGAGCGGTTTGCTTCTTGTAGTCGTGGGAATCCTAATCTTCACAAATCAATTGCAGAGGATATCCGGGCTGATAAGCATCGGGTGAAAGAGTGTCTCCCGGGACAAGAAGGAAATGAGGGGACAAAAAATTGCCTAGTTCCCCGCCTGCAAATCGTCCGTCCGTCCTTCTGCCCCGTCGGGCAACGCTCCCGCGTTGGATAGGCTGAGCTGCAAAGTAGGAAGCGAGGCGAAAAAGGCAGGGAACCTAGGCTCCGCTTCTCTACTAGATATTCTACCACGTTAGACCTGCGAAAGTCAACTTTTTCCAGGCTGACAAAGGGAGTTAGTGTGCCGTCCCAGAAATAGCTTTACGAAATGCAGGGTGTTTCATAAGGCACACTGCCAGGGGGTATGAGGGGGTCGTGGCCGACCCCCTCAGGGGTGACAGTGTAAGGATGCGACGAGTAGGAGCATCCAGAAGCGTCAGAGGGGCGAGGAGCGCCTATGAAAGTGTCGTGTCCCGGGGCAAAGACATATACAAGGAATTTCCGGGACACGACACTAGCGGGTACGTCAATGCGTGGCGCCGAGAGACGTTCGATAGTTGCCCTCTGCCTTACCATCATCGCCGGCCTCGCAGTTGTTGTCCCTAATCTCTACAGCCAACCGCTCATGCGTTCCGGCCTCATTCCTGAAACTTCATTTGCGTCCATTCTTTCTGCGGGAGAATTTCTGGTCGACACGACGCGCGCCGACAGCACCGGTTTCGATGAGAGATTCCCAGCAATTGCACTCAGTGAAAGCATTTATCTGGTAGCGTGGCAGGATTACAGAAACGGAGCGCATTCGGATGTCTATTTTTCCCGAGTCGGGGTTTCAGGAGAACTGCTCGACTCGACAGCTCTTCCCATCATAAGAGAAGTTGACTTTCAGGGAGTTCCTTGTCTCTGCGCAGGCGATTCGTGCTTCCTTGCGGTTTGGGCAGACCAGCGAACCGGAACCAGAGAGCTCTATTTCTCGCCGGTCAGCCGGGGCGGCGAAGTCCTGGCGCCGCATGGCATTCCTTTATCAACGGGTTTCTATCACGGTCCCCCTGCCGCTGCCTTTGATGGAACTAACTTTGTAATTGTGTGGCAAGACGAGGGAGAAGATTTGCACAGCCAACTATTCTTTCAGAGGGTGACACAATCGGGTCAGGTGCTTGATCCCAACGAAATCCAGATAAGCTCAGGAGCAGTGAGTCACCAATACCCGGGGCTTGCATTTGACGGACAGGATTTCCTTGTTGTGTGGCAGGAGCAAAGGTCGATGGCGGATTCTGACATTCGAGGAGAGATCGTAAGCCCGGCCGGGCAGGTTCTTTCCCCTGGCGAAATACTGATCTCATCCGGGACCGGCGCTCACTGGGCTCCCAAGGTTGCTTTCGGAGGCGGAAACTTTCTCGTCGTGTGGGAGGATGATACTAATCCGAGACACCAGCTAATTCGCTGCGCCAGGGTTTCTACGCAGGGTGAAGTGCTTGACAGGGATGGAATAGTTATCTCGAGCGTGGCAGGTTGTGGCGAGAGGCCATCAATATTTTTTGACGGCACAGTCTTCGTCATCGTGTGGCGGAATGTCATCGGTGAGAACTCGTACATACTTGCCGCGAGAGTAACTCAGTCTGGGAGCGTGCTTGATCCAGATGGCGTTTTGGTCGCTGACAGAGCCGGCGATGATCTCTGGCCCGTTATCTCGGGAGTCGAACTTCCAGGGAACGACAGGAGATTTCTGGTAGTCTGGTCCAGCAGCACTCAAGCGCCCTATGCCAGACTGAGGATTTGGGGAAAGGTCGGAAGGTGGGAAGATATAACGCCGGTTGACCTCTGGGATTTTGAAGTCTCGTCCAGAGAAGAGGGC
Source organism: Candidatus Eisenbacteria bacterium (assembly GCA_030017955.1). Classification (NCBI taxonomy): domain Bacteria; phylum Candidatus Eiseniibacteriota; species Candidatus Eiseniibacteriota bacterium. The sequence continues at coordinate 34,985 of JASEGR010000007.1, read as the reverse complement.
GTCTTCCTTTCGTGGAAGGCAAGGCCGCACGGTTTTCTCTCATTCTCTGTCGAAAGGAAGAGAGGTGGCGAAGATTCTTTCACAAGAATCGGAACAGTCTTCCCCAGTGTAGGGGAAGCTTCCGGCGATGGGAGAGCTTTCACGTTTCTTGATACCGGCATTCTCTCGGGACACGAACTCTGCTACAGAATCGCCGCTGTGCGTAACGACGCGATGGTTTCCTATCTTGGCCCGGTCGTGGTTGATGCCGTCCCGAGCCGGATCAGCGAGACGTTCTCCTCACTCCGTCTTTTCCTTCCGTCCAATCCGCTGACTGCTTTTCCGCTGGATGTAATCCTCGACATTCCCGCAGACGGATACTATTCGCTCACACTCTTTGACTCGAACGGACGGCTCAAGAGAAAGCTCCTCAGCTCATGGCTTCCCAGAGGAAGAAGGCATCTTGGCTGGGACGGGAAGGATGAACGGGGGAAGCTGGTCAAATCGGGTGTTTACTTTTTCGTGCTCGACGGAGAGCGAAGAAGCTCTGCCGGGAGACTAATTCTTCTGAGATGATGTCTTCTTGAACCTCTTTCTATCCCCCTTTGCGATATCTCTTGCCGCAATCTTGAGTCTCCGCTCCCTCATATCGTACAAGGGACCTCCCGGCACCAGAAGAAACCAGAGCAGGAATGGCAGGACGGGAGCCAGACCTTGCAGAAACAAGGTGGGGAAGAGGACATAGGGTGGAATCGTCTCCCGGTGGAGACTTCCCTCCAGGACTCCGCTGTGGAATGAATGGAGACTAAATAACACGTAGGTCAGGACGTGCAGCGCAAAGAAAATGGGAACAGAGTAAGAAATTCCTTTTACAGTCCGCTTCAGTTTTCTGTGCCCGGTGGCAAATGCCAGGGCAATGAAGAAGACGAGATTTAGCGGAAGTTTGTCGAGAGTCATAGACGGGTTAAGAGACGCCCGCAATCCCCCATGAGCCAGGGATATCAAGACAGTCTTGCTTGACACCTCGAGAATTGAACTGTCGTAGCCCAGAATATGAAAGAAAACGCCTGCGGTTTTGGCCATGAGAACTAGATAATAGTACGAAACGAAATGCCACAGGGTGAACAGTGGGATCGCCGCGACAAAGAATCTACCCAGAAAGCTCAGACTTTTTTTCAACCTTTCCCGCCCAATCTGTCCAGGTTTTCATAGTCAGCACGATAAAACCGATGAAGATAAATTGCCAGAGATAATCGTGGAGTAACTCTTCGTACCTGGGCAAGTATCTGATGACAACTAACATCACGAGGAGCCTTATGATATTGAGAACAAAAATCAGTAGAGCGCCCACACCGATGCCTACGCCCTTTGCAAGGAAGGTTGCAGGAAAAGCCACAATAGCGGCTGCCAGCACATTCATGGCAAAGACTCCAGTGCACTCGGGAATGACATTGACGACCGGTACAGATTTCGGGAAAAAGATGAGGGTGCCTTGGCTTCCCGACGAGCCTCCCAAAATGGATATGACAACAGACGTAATCCTAGCATGGAAAACGCAGAGCCTTTGGAGGGCACCAGGAAAAATGATAGTAAGCGAGTGAAGCACACCCCAGGTGAGGCCGAAAATTACGAGGAATCGGACTACTTGGGGAAAGAAGGTGCTTCTCTTCTTCGGCTTCGCTTTGCTGGAAAATCGGGCTCGCATTGGTCCAGGCTCTTATCAGACCTCCCTAGAGACAACTTCCGGGAGTTCACCCCCAAGCCGAACTGTGCTCAATTGTCCCTCGGACCGGCCTCCAACATCTTGTTCAATAACCAGAACTCAAGACGGCTGATTCGTAGCTGGTTTTCATTCGGGTTTGCCGTGTACTCCCCCATATGTGCTTGTGTAAAAATGGAAGACTGAATCATGGCCGCCAATTTTCCTCGTCCCACAGATATTGCAGCAGCAACTGTATCTCCTGACGTGGTGACGATCCACGGATCGCCGCCGGTGATTGTTCGACTACTATTGACGTCACAAATCTGCTCTGAACTGCCAACCATTTGTAGCTTGGTCCGGCGTGCAGGGTGACGTGTGGTCAGAAGTCCGAATCTCTTTAGAAGGGTCTCGGCGGTGGAAGAGAGGTTCCGCGGGTCATCGAGCAGCAGCACCTTTCCTCCTTCTTGAAGATAACGTATGAGCCATTCAACATCAGCTTCTCCAAATGGCCGTGTTGGTTCCAAGATGACAACCATGTCTGCTCCAGCGCAAGCGGTAAGACCATCGGCAACCGCCGGAGTCAAGTCCAGCCGCTGCACCCATGCATAAAAGGTCGTGTAGCCGTCTGGTTCGGGCCGCCGCGGAGCGAAGAACGCTGACTTTACAGATGGTGAGTGTGCCACTTCGAAGCATACCTTGGCGTATGGGATTCTTGCTGGCACACGAGAATATGAAATTTCCCCTACCACGTCGGCGGTTAGCCACCCGCCTGCAAGACCGAAGGATACTGCCAGAATAAGTCCGGGAACCGTGATTGTGGCTATGCGCCTCCAGATTATAGGAAACAATAGCAAGATCATCACCAAGCCAACGCCTCCCAAAACGGGTTGGACCCAATAATAGACATTGCGACGGTTGAGCCAACCAATAGTGTTCAGCAACAGCTCGCTCTTACCGGGCATGAAGAGACAGAAGCTGGAGAAGACAGTACTATCTGTAAAGCCAACGACCCGACCCCGCCCGAATAGAACGGCCACCAACTGGAGAAACGCACCAAATTGAGGTTTTATTGGCCGCCTTTTCTCGCTGTCCCCTAAGAAATTTCTTGTTGAATAGTCCGGCCGCTCTGTGCCGAGCCCTCGTCCAGTAATAACGTCCTGACTCCTTAGTGGTGAGTCAATTGTGCAGGTTGTCAGGAATACCAGAGGAGCTACGTCGCGGATGATTGGGTGTGGCAATGCCATCCACGGCTGAAAGATGGAAAACTTTCCTGAGTCAAGGTCAAAAGTGGCATCCCTCTGGAATTCTAGGCCGAAACGTGATGCAATCGGATTGATGAACGTCGTCATTCCAAACACGTCCGTGTGATCCGAAATAAGAAAGAGCCCCCCACTGTTTCGGACGAATGCCTCAATCGCATCGGCTTCGTCACGCGAATAGTGGCGAGTCGGGGTCTTCACAATGAGGATATCGTAGCGTGAGAGAAGGTCTATGTTGAGGTCCTGCCTGGTTGTGTTCACCTGGTAATAGTGCTCAAGTAGCCGTTTCAGACAGAAGTAGTTGTAAGTAGATCCTTGCCCGAATGAAACCGTATCCATTGGTGTGGTCGTCCACTCCCAATCGCTGTGTCCCTCATCAATGAGGATGCGCCCGTTTTTCTTTTCACCCGGGTCAACGAACAAAAGAGCAGTCACCAACGAGTAGCTTGCCAGGACAATTAGTGCCCACGGTATGACAGAGGGTCGCATGCTACCCATCGACATGCCCAGTTCCAACTTGTCGCCGGGATTGTCAAGCGCGACAAGTCGGGCAACAGCAACGACAAAAGGGAGAAAAGTAGCAAAGGTCCATCCGGGGTGAGAGAAGATCTTGAGTGACGAGGTTTCGGGATAGAGATATGTCAGATATGCAAAACGCAGCAGCATATATGCTGCCCCGCTTATTAGAAGATATAGAAAGGTCTGCCCCCTTCTTTCTCGCCTGAACAAAAAGACAAGAACAAGGCCACATACCATAAAGGCCAGAAAGAACCTGAGCCCCAACATCTCAGGGTTTACATCCACCTGCAATGTCCGCTCGGCTCCCTGAATTGAAATCCCCTCCGTATCAACACTTGCATGTATACCACATAGTCGAAGGATGTATGTGACGGCAGCACGGGTTGTTGGCCATGCATGATAGCGAGCCTCGAACTTCGCGTAGGCAAATAGCGCAATGTTCTGCGCCTGTAACATCAGGCCGGTGAGCGAAAAAGCGAGGGCCGCAGCCCCAGCCCGAGGCACATGGCGCGCAACCAGAAAAGCAATCATCCCCGCCAGCAGCAGTACGGATGGGAGGCGGCACGGTGGAACAAAGAGACCGACGAGTGCTATTACGCCGGTCGCGCAGTAAACCCATGGAGCTATCCTTACGGTTACAACGGAACGAAATACCAGCAGCGGCAGGACAACTGCCGCTGCCAGGGCAAGGGAGAATCCGGAGTCGCCAGCCCATGTTCCCCAAGCGGTGTACATTCCTGCGGTTGCAATCAGAGCAGCCTGAAGCCATAGCAGACGTGTCATTTATTTGTCCTCAAGTTTAGGGCGGCGGTCCAAGAGTTCCTGAATAAACTCTAACATCTCGCCTTTGTTTCTATGCAAATCCGGGACGGCCGAGGTCTCTAGGTTCTTATTGAAAAAAAACCCCGCGTCTCCAATTACAAGCAGTCCGCCTTGGCCAATTGGCCGATACCTTATCACGGGATATCCCCAGGCTGTGCAGAGCACCTTATCTTCTCCTCCAATGGAGTAAACCGGCCAGGCAGAAGAAAAGGTCACCGGTCCTGACGTCCATACAGCCTTGGCATCCGGGGCATTGCCTAATGGCCGTTCCTCGATTCGATACTGAAACTCAAGAAGGGCTCTTTGGGCACTATATCCATGGTCAGCCCCCGCACTCATAACAACTAATCCGCCTTCCCTAATAAAAGTTCGCATCGACCTGACCTCAGCTTTTAAAACTGGCAATTCGGGCGCTATCATAAATACAACATGAGAGCTCTTCATTTGTTCAGCAAGTTGCCGGTTGGATAGAATCGGAGGCAGTCCTTTTTCGTAAAGCCAGCCGAAAAACTCATCCAGTCCATCGTCCTCTCCAAAAGGGCCATAGTTGGCCCCGTGGGTCATATCAAAAGAGGCGAGAGGCGATGGAAGAGATACAGAATCAGGTGCTTGCGTGCCCGGAGTAGCTACAAAGGCTGCCGCTCCCGCAGCCAGAGAAAACAGTAGGACAGCCAGCATGCTGGGTTTAAGTTTCACGATGACTGGTAATAGAAAGACCAGGACGAGGATAATTGCCGGGATGATTGGATACCGGGCCATGTCAGGCACGCCATCTGGGGCACTGAGATAGTTAAATACGTTGGCAACAAAGCCGTAACTTTGCGTCAGCACAGCAGTTTGAAAAGGTGTGGTGTCTCCAAAAACGAGAACCTTCCCATGACCTGAAAATGCAAGTGCAACCAGCACCAGGTCACACGTTTGCTCACCCGGATCAAGCTGTTTGTTGCCTAGGTAGGCATGGGTTTGGTTAAGTCGGTCACCTCTATCTGAGAACGAATGACGTCCTATGAAAACCGGTATGGCGCGCCTTGGGACGGACAGGGAAGCTCCAACGTCGATTCTCGTATCTTTGTCCTCCGCAACTCGCGCAAATCCGACCGGCCATGAGTTAAGTGCCCCTTGCCAGGACATCCTTGGACCAAGGGGATACGCCGTATCAAAGTTAAATGCTATTCCAATAGGTTCCAACAGAAAGTTGAGTGGCTTTTGAATGCCGAATATGTCTGTGTGGTCTCCAAGCACAAGCAGGGAACCGCCTGAACGGACAAATTTCCAAATTGCCTCACGCTCAGCCTGCGTCAGCATACGCGTCGGGTTGATCACCATGAATATACGAGTTGAATCAAGCTGTGAGGGCAGAATCGGAGAACTGCAAAGCTCAAACGAATAGCCGAGGTGTTTCAGATAGTGGCTTAGCCCTCCAAAAGCAGGAAAGTCTCTTGCCGCTTTCTCTTTCTCTCCTTCTGTTGTCCCGCCGCGGTCTTTCCATTGGAGCACTCCATCGGCATAAACTACAACGCGGCCGGGGCGCGGCTGGCCCGAATGAGTGCGCAGCGCGCCGCCGGATCCCAAAATCACTAAGAAGACAGTTATCACGAAGACGGGTACAATTCGCAAAAGGGGAACCGAGGCCGTAGATGGCGGAGGGCGGCCAACAGTGACTTTGCTCAGTACTATCGCGAATGTGACGCCGTACAAGATCGGATAGATCGCAGGGGTGCGCAAGCACAGGGCCAACATCTGTATCGTGGCAACCACTCCGAAGATAGCAAGCAGGCCACGGCGGCGCATACCGCTAGTAAACAACAAGGCAATCAAGGAAAACGACAGGAAAAAAAGTGTCGTCGAAAGCCCGAGACAAGTGGGCCCAAGTCTGACCTCTTTTGCGAAGAGCCGGCTAAGCTCAAAGGAGAAATCCAGACAGGATTTGGTGACAATCTGGTTCACCAAAGGATGCCGGAGCAGCAGAAATATTAGGAAATAGCAGAGACAGGTGAGTGAAAGAACGATAAACACAGTCTCCCGATTCTTATCCTGTTTTGCTGTGCTGACCAGACCGGCTGCAACTACAAAAACAGGCAGCAGCACCAATCTTTCAGGGGCGTTCCAGCGAAGTTCAATGCCTAGAGTGAGCGCAGCGAGCGCAAGACCTGCCAATCTTCGCGTACTCCACAAAGGTATCCTTCGGTCAAAGTAAAGAGCCAGGAAAACTATGGAGAGAACAAAAATATGCAGGTTATTTAGCCCGCTCGTGCGAATCCCCCAGCTGTTGGCTAGGGACTGGGTAACGTAGCAAAGCAGCGTTGCTCCTACGCATACCGCTAAATCATCATGGGGGGGAAAAGACCTACTCTTGTCTGTCATAGACTCAAAGGCATCTCAACAAGATCTGCGGCACCCCTATCAACATCACACATAGATGTGCCCTAACAGCCGAGTGCCAATGAGCACAATAACATCAGACTGGGACACTGACGTGTCCCATCTCAACCTTGGTTGAGTCGACCCCGTGTTAGCTGAATTCAGGAGTGTTTTTTTCTGATGATGGCCCAGCATGCCCCGCCAGTGAGTATAAGGATAAACACAGTCTCCCCAGGAGGAGACATTACTGGTGCGTCCACCGGGCAAATGCATGTTCGATCGGTAAGATGGCCACAAGCACCAGTATAACAAGAACTTGGTAAATACGTACCCATAGGGCTAGGGCTAACCGGACCATCTTCAGAGGGACCATTCATGGACTCAACAACCTCGGTCTTTGTATGATTGTAAAGCGGCGAGTCAAGCGGCTGACCGTATGCCTGCGTCATATTCAGACCAGCCAGGACAAAAACAGAAAACAACAGCATCACAGCCGCCCTAATGCCCGATTCTCCTGCTGATCTAGACATGATTACACCTCCTTGTGTTTGTGTGAATCTATCTTCCGTTTGAGTTGTGCCTTGCTCTTAGCGTCTATGCTCATCATCCTTGTACCTCGTCACCGCCAACCGGAGCGGCCGAACCGCATCATCTGGATGTACTCCCATCCAGTTGTTCTGATACTCCTGGAATCTGTCAGCGCCCTTCTTTTTCGGAACCCGGCGCGAAGCGCACTTTCATGATCTGGATTTCCTCAGGAAACAAAAAACCGTGAGCTCATTTGCCCACGGCTTACTTTCTGACAGAGATTTGCGGAGAGAGAAAAGCTCGACTCAGATCCGGCTCTTCTTGTCCTCCCGCCCCAAAGGACCTTTCTCGCGCGCATCGGAGATATCCTCTCCGGAACACTGCAGCAGGACTACCTGCCCATCAAGCATTCTTCAATAACTTATTATAGCATATTAGGGTCCTTTCGTCAATATTTGTTTTCAATACGTCTTTCCAATCCCTGTGCGGTGTTTGGTTGTCCGAAACTCTTGCATGCCCAGCCTGTCTCAAGGATCCTTGTCTCTCGTACCGAGGGATTTCACAAAAGTAAATCTGATGGGAAGTTTGGTTGAGGAGATACCGCCTAACACTCCTTTTAGTCCTTGACTAGGTCTTAGCGGAGAGTGGATAATAAACCGCTAGCTTTTCGAAAAGCCTGCCTCGAAATTCCGTTGGCAAGTGCAGGATAAACGTGATGAGGCTTGCTTGAGCATCGAAGTTCGATCTGGAATTTTCCCCCCCAAGAGTTGGTTTTCGAGAATTGACGTGTCTTTGAAGAGTTGGCTCAACCAGCAGAACTCGCGCGAAGGAGAGATCAGATGAAGACAAGTTTCAAGTTGGCATCCGTCTCAGAAGTTTCTTGCGATGCAATCGGACTTCCTTTGTTTCAGGGATGGAAGAAACCGGATTCGAATTTTCTCGAAGTCGATAAGAAATCCAACGGATTCGTCCAACAGATCCTCAAAGAGGAAGGATTCAAAGGCAAAGAGGGAGAAGTCCTTGTTATCCACATGAGAGGAGAGGTTGGAGCAAAGAGAGTGCTTGTTCTTGGTCTGGGCAGCAACGAGAAGTTCACGAAGGACACGGTTAGAAGAGCTGCGGGAACATTTGCCAGAAAAGCCCAGGCGCTGAAGCTCAAGAAGATTGCGCTTCCTCTCATAGGCCAGGAGAAATTCGGGCCGGGAGACAGTGCTCACGCTATTGTTGAAGGCGCTCTTCTCGGGACCTATTCATTCAAAAAGTACAAGACTGAGAATGATGAGAATTCGTTTCCCGAGGAATTGGTGCTTGTTGACAGAGACAAAAGAAAAGCGGTTCGCGCAAAAGATGGTCTCAAGTTCGGCGAAATATTCTCAAAGGCAACGTGCCTTGCGAGAAACCTTGCCAATGAGCCGGCTTCCTCTCTCACGCCGACAGACCTTGCTACAATTGCCCGGAAGATCGCTCAGGATGCCGGGGTGACTTGCAGCATTCTCACGAAGAAAGAGATTGAGAAGCTGGGTATGGGTGGACTGATCGGAGTCTCGAAGGGAAGTGTTGAGGAACCGAGATTCATCGCGCTCTCCTACAAGCCGAAGGGGAAGTCAGCAAAGAAAGTCGCGCTTATCGGGAAAGGCATAACTTTCGATTCTGGAGGACTTTCCCTGAAGCCGGCCGATGCCATGGAGAAGATGAAAAACGATATGTCTGGTGCTGCGACCGTGCTCGGTGTTTTCAGCGCCATCAAAGAGATAAGGCCGAAGTACGAAGTTCTTGGGATCATAGCGGCAACTGAGAACATGCCTTCTGGTTCGGCGTTGAAGCCGGGAGATGTCTTACGCATAATGAACGGGAAGACCGTCGAAGTGGTAAACACTGACGCTGAAGGCAGACTCATACTGGCCGACGCCCTTTTCTATGCAGTCAAAGAAGGTGCGGATGAGCTGATTGATATCGCAACTCTGACGAAGGCCTGCTCAATAGCGCTCGGCCCTCAAATAACCGGTGTGATGTCAAACAACAAGGCGCTCCTCAAGAGAGTCATCTCGGCGGCCGACCGGGCGGGTGAAAAGTTCTGGGAGCTTCCGCTTGAGCAGGAATACAGAGATACGCTTCGAAGCGATATTGCTGACATGAAGAATTCAGGCGGGAGAGAAGGCGGAGCAGTGATCGCGGGGCTTTTCCTCAAGGAGTTTGTGGATGAAAAGCCATGGGTGCATCTTGATATCGCCGGGCCTTCATGGGTGGAGAAAGACGAACCCACTTGTTCAAAGGGACCTTCGGGCGTGGGCGTGAGGACTTTCCTTACCTATCTTTCGTCCAAGTGAGGGTCAAGCCGAGTAACGAACGATGATCGGAGTGACAAGACTCCTTTGCGGCATAGACGCACCTTCGGATACCCTGAGGTACGGGCGAAAAAGCGCAGACTCTCCATTAAGTCCTACGCAGTTCTCCGCAGACAGAAGACCAATCGTCATCTGGAACATGACCAATAGGTGCAATCTTCATTGCATCCACTGTTACTCTGAATCAAAGGATAGGGTGTATGCGGGCGAGCTCACGACAGATGAAGGTGAGAAATTCATTAATGACCTTGCTGAATTCCGAGTCCCGGTCCTCTTGTTCTCCGGCGGCGAACCGCTTCTGAGGAAGGACATATTCAGACTTGGCAGTCATGCAGTCGAGAAAGGGATAAGAGTCGTTATCTCGACAAACGGAACGTTGATCACAGGTAATGTCGCAGCCGCGATAAGAAAGACAGGGTTTTCGTATGTCGGGGTAAGTCTTGACGGGATGAGATCAACGAACGACAAGTTCAGAGGCAAGAAAGGCGGATTCGACGAGGCACTTGAGGGCATAAGGAACTTGAAGAACGAAGGGGTGAAGGTCGGCCTGAGATTCACATTGAACAAGCACAATTTGAAAGATCTGGGAGGAATTCTCGAACTCCTGGAAAAGGAGTCGATCCCAAGAGCATGTTTCTATCATCTTGTTTACGCAGGAAGGGGCTCAAAGCTTGTTGAAGATGACTTGACGCACGATGAGACGAGGAAAGCAGTGAATCTTATCTTTGACAAGGCCATCGAGTTCTGTGACAAAAAGCTGGAGATTGAGCTCCTGACAGTGGACAATCACACGGACGGAGTTTACCTCCTTAAGAGAGTTTGCTCGGAGAGCCCCGAAAGGGCCGAGGAGGTCTATGAGCTTCTCCTCTGGAATGGAGGGAACAGCAGCGGCATCGCGGTTGCCGACGTCGATTATCTCGGCAATGTTCATCCTGACCAATTCTGGACACACTACAGTCTCGGCAACGTGAGGAAGAGGACGTTTGGAGATATCTGGACTGACACGAGCGACCCTCTTCTTCGCGGGCTAAAAGATAGGAAGCATCTGCTGAAAGGAAAGTGCGGAAGCTGTGCTTTCCTTGATATCTGCAACGGGAACTTTAGAGTGAGGGCCGAGGCGGTCTTCGGCGACGTATGGGCTGAGGATCCCGCGTGTTACCTGACAGAGGAGGAACTGCGCACGAACCCTCTGGCGTTAAGAAGGGAGAGGAGATCATGAACGCCGAAGTTGTAATCTACACAAAAACCGGTTGCCCTTATTGCAAGGCGGCAAAGGAGGATTTCGAGAAGAGAGGAATTCAATACAGTGAAATAAACGTGACAGAGAACCCTCGTGAAATCGACAAACTTCTCAAGCTCTCGGGCGGGAAAAGGCTTGTCCCGGTAATCGTCGAAAAAGGAAATGTGAAGGTTGGCTGGGGCGGGGCCTGAGGCATCTAGTCGGCAGGAGTTTCCTGTCGCGGATCAGAGTTGAGGCTACTAATAGGGAACTACCTTAATCTTCCTCTCCCACTCGTGGGAGAGGACTGAGGTGAGGGTGGACGAGAAGTTCGATTGCATAGTCGTCGGAGCAGGTCCTGCCGGCATCGCCGCAGCATTCACCCTTGCAAAGGCGGGGCTTCAGGTTGTCGTCCTCGAACGGGGAGAACGCCCCGGCTCGAAAAATGTCATGGGTGGCGTTCTCTATTCCACCATCCTCAACAAGCTCGTGCCTGAATTCTGGAAAGAGGCGCCGGTCGAACGGCATGTAGTAAGAAAGAAGTTTTCTCTTCTCGGGTCCCAGACCGAGACGGCATTTCTGTTTAGTTCCGAGGCATATAACGTCCCTCCCTACAACAACTCATTCACGGTCCTGAGAGGCAAGTTTGATGAGTGGTTTGCCAAAAAGGCGGAAGAAGCCGGCGCGATGGTTTTTCCTGGCGTTGTTGTGGATGACCTGATTTCAGAGAATGGAAAAATCGCCGGCGTACGATGCAGGGGAGAAGGAGGGGAGCTCAGAGCTGATTGCGTCATCTGTGCCGAGGGGGCGAACTCACTTCTCGTGCGGAAACTTGGTCTGAGGCCAAAGTTTGAAAGCGACAAGATGGTCGTGGGCGTGAAAGAGGTGCTGGGACTTCCAAGAGAAGTGATCGAAGACAGGTTTGCTCTGGACGGGGACGAAGGTTGTGACTACGCGTACTTCGGAGATGCAGTTCAGGGAAGTCTTGGAGGAGGATTCATCTACACGAACAAGGACAGTCTTTCAGTCGGAATCGCTTGCTCTATCCGCTCCGTTGAGAAACAGCACATAAGGCCGTTTGAGCTCATCGAGCATTTCAAAAACCACCCGTGTGTCAGGAATCTTCTGAGAGGCGGAGAGCTGCTTGAATACTCAGCCCACATGATTCCGGAAGGCGGGGTGAAGCATGTGACGAAGCTTCATGCACCCGGGTTCCTGGTGGTCGGAGATGCCGCCGGATTTGTGAATCCTTCCTTCTACCATGAAGGCTCAAATCTCGCGATGGCTTCCGGTGTCATGGCAGCCGAGACAGTCATCGAGGCGAAGAAGAAGGGAGATTTTTCGGACGCGGTGATGCAGCTCTACAAGGAGAAACTTGACAGCAGTTTTGTTATGAAAGACTTGAAGAAGTTCAGCAGAATCCCTGAATTTGGTCACAAGAATCCGGAATTGTTTCAGAAATATCCGAACATTTTCGGCGATCTCTTGACTGAGCTCTTCGCCGTTTCCGAAACGCCTAAGTCAGAAGTCCAGAAGGATGTGGTCGGACGTTTCCGCAAGAATATTGGTCTTCTCAGGTTTGGAAGAAAGCTCTGGCAGCTTATGAGGGCAGCCAGGTAATGGGCAATGCAGAATCGCTCTCCCCCTGGGGGAGAGGATTGAGGTGAGGGGCACAGTGAGCGGAGGATGAATGGATTTCGGTGAGTTCCTGAAGCCGCCAAAGAAATCAACGCTTGAGGATAAGCTCTTTCTTGTGAAGTTCAAGGTGGACAAAGAGCCTCACCTCAAGATAATCGATTCCAACGTGTGCACAACGGTTTGCAAAGAGCAGGGATGCCTCTACGTGTGTCCCGTGCAGAACTACACCCTCCAGGATGAAAAGGTGAATCTTTCATGGGAGGGGTGTGTTGAATGCGGTTCCTGCCGCGTGACGTGCAAATTCGACAACATAGATTGGAAATATCCACGAGGTGGGTTTGGAGTACTTTTCAGACTCGGATGATGTGAAGACCCCCTCACCCTGCCCTCTCCCCTTGGGGGAGAGGAATTCAAAGGAGAGGATTAAGGTGAGGGGAAGCAAAGGAGGTTTTCCTGAAAGAATTTGATCTGGTCGTTGTGGGTGGCGGGCCGGCCGGCTACGTTGGTGCCCTCAGAGCTTCGAGACTCGGCATGAAGACTGTGCTGGTCGAAGAAAGGCAAATCGGCGGCGTGTGTCTCAATCAGGGATGCATACCCACGAAGACACTTCTTGCCACGGCAAGAGTCCTGTCGCATCTGAAGGAAGCCGAACGCTTCGGGATTTCTGGCCGGATTGAAGCACAAATAGATCTCATGAAGCTCAGGTCACGAAAAGAAACCGTCGTGAAGGGAGTCGTAACCGGAGTCGAAAATCTTCTCAGGAACTCGGGCGTGGAGGTAATAAGAGGAAGGGGAACGCTTCTTCCAGGCAGGAGACTTCACATATCAGGAGGTTCCGGCAAGGAAGGAAGCTCTGAAGCTGAAATCCAGGGTGGGAAGATTCTTCTTGCAGTAGGTTCAACCTCCATGGGGCTCCCCGCGGCGCCTTTTGACGGGAAAGAAATTGTCTCCGCCGAGATGCTTTTGGATAAGTTTGAAATCCCCGGTGAGATTCTTATAGTGGGTGGGGGAGCAATCGGCTGCGAGTTTGCACAGATGTTCTCGGCATTCGGCTCGAAGGTTTATCTGGCAGAGATGATGAAGAACCTTCTTCCGGGAATGGATAAAGAGCTTTCTGAGCTCACCGAGAGGGAGATGAAGAAGAGAAATGTGGAGCTCCTGCTGGGCGAAAAATTGGAAAAGACTTCAAGAGAGGGAGATAACATCGTCTCCAAGTTTACAAGCGGGAAAAAAATCAAGGCGAAGAAAGTGCTTCTTGCTCTCGGAAGGCAAATACTTGGCCGTGGGATCGGGCTTGAGGAAAAAGGAATATCCTTTGGAGGAAAAGGAGAGATCAGGGTAGATGAAAGATTCGAGACGGCAGGCGAAGGTGTTTTCGCGGCGGGCGACTGCATTGGACGAGCGATGCTTGCACATGCTGCTTCAATGGAAGCCATCTGCGCCGTTGAGAATATTGCCGGCAAGAAAAGAGAGCTCGACTACTCGCTTGTGCCAAACTGCATTTTCATGGAGCCGGAGATTGCAGCCGTCGGAATGACAGAAGATGAAGCCGCTGCAAAGGGTTTTCAGACGATCCCGGGCCGCTTTCTGACCAGGGGACTGGGAAGAGCCCATGCAGACGGTGAACTCTCGGGTTTTGTCAAGGTCTTATCCGACAGGAAGACCGGGAAAATCCTTGGAGTTCACGTGGCTTCGTCCAGAGCGTCGGAATTCATTCACGAAGCAGCAGTCGCGATGAAATGTGGTATGACTGCGAAAGAACTTGGCGAGACCGTCCACGCTCATCCGACTTTCTCGGAGGTCTTGATGGAGGCGTGCCTCGACGTGTCCGGTGATGCAATCCACAAGCCTGCCCCTCGCCTTGGTCCTCTCCCCAAGGGGGAGAGGAAATGATGATTGAACTCAAGGTTGAGAAAGACTTCGAGACATACAGTCAATTTCTCGCCGACCCCAAAGCCACTGTCTTCCACTCGGTAGAATGGCTGAAGTTTGCCTCAGAAAGTTTCCCCGGTTCGTCGTTGGAGGTGTTTACATTCCTGAAGGACGGCAAGCCGATGAGCGTGATCCCCTCTCTCAGAAGAAAAGTCGGGCCATTCAGGTTCAGCTATTCACTCCCCTGGGGAACCTATGGGAGTCCGTTGTTCCTTGAGCCGGCCGGCGCGGATGACCTGTGGGCGATGCTTTCCCTCCTCGGAACAGCCAATACGCACCGCGTGTACCTAGTAGATTTCTGGAATCGCCTGCCGCAAGTCCCGAATTTCGTGAGACAGGAGCTAATCACGCACCTTATCGAACTTCCCGAAAATTATGAAAACCTCTGGGAGAAAGTTTACGACAAGACACAGAGGGAGACACAGAGACAGGCAAGGAGAAGAGATTGCGCGGTCCACAGAGTGTCAAGCGAAGATGAGTTGAAAGAGTTTCACACACTTCATGCGAGTCTTATGACAAGGAAAAAGGCGGAGGCATTCTCGCTGGATTTCTTCAAACGGCTTCTCAGGGAATTGGGCCCCAGCGGAACTGCATGCTTCTATCTGGTGAGAGTCGGCGGTGAACCGGCAAGCTGCGTTGTTGTGATTGCGGGAAAGGAAATGGCGGTCGCCTGGATTGCCGGCGGAGACAACAAATTCTTGTGGAACAGACCACTCAACCTTATGTACGATGCTGTCCTTCAAGACCTGATTTCGAGGAAGGTGAGACTTTTCAATTTCGGGGCATCTCCACCCGAGGCTCGCGGATTGAGAAGCTTCAAGGAGAGCTTCGGCGGGAAACCCTACTCCTACTTTGTCTTTGACAGAAAGAAGTTCTGGCTCAAACCCCTGCTTGCGCTGAAGAAACGTGGCTGATTAGCCACAATCCCGGGAGCAACCACAGTAAGCGAGACAACACCCCGCTGGAGAAAACAAGAAAGTTGCTAGTAGGCAAATCGCTGGTTACAATCCAGTGGGAGTTTCTGCAACGTTGGCACCTTGTGTCCAGAATGCAGTGAAGCCATGGAGGCTCGATTCAGAGTGTTGATATGCGTGTGAGAATGACAAAGGAAGAGATCAAGCGGATTTTGTCAGCAAATAAAGAGGTCCTGAAAAGATACAAGGTGGAATCTATTGCGCTCTTTGGTTCCTATGTCAGAAACGAGCAGAGAGAGGACAGTGACATAGACCTCCTTGTAGAGCTCAAAGAACCAACCTATGACAATTTCATTAATCTTGTTTTCTCTTTGGAAGAACTGTTCGGGAAAGACGTGAATTTGATTCTTGAGGGCGGGTTGAGTCCCTACATCGAGCCTTACGTGAAAAAGGAGGCAGAACGAATTGAAACATGACGAGGTCTTCGTAAAGCACATACTTGAAGAAGTGGACTTCATTTTGGAAAAGAGTAAGAACTTGGAATACGAAGTTCTCCTGAGAGACGAAACTCTGAAGAGAGCGTTTTTGAGAAGTCTGGAAGTGATTGGAGAGGCGGCCAAGAATGTCTCTCCTGATTTTGCGAAAACTCATTCGGAGATCGAATGGCGAGCGCTAGCTGGTCTGAGAGACAAGCTGATACATCAATATTTCGGTGTGAAATTGGACATTGTCTGGGATGTAATCAAAAACAAACTGCCCAGGCTAAAGGAGCAGATTGAAAATATCGGCAGGAGTTATGGGGTATGATCCGAACACTACTCGTCACGACTGTAACTTTCCTTCTGTGCTTCTCTCTCGGCTGGGGGGCTCTGGTAACCCCTATGGGTGCCAAAGCTCCATGCAGAATCACTTGTGCGTCGGGTACCTTTCCTCCCGGATTTGCCCGGAACCATAGCACGGGCAGTATTGAAGGAAAGCCCACCGAATCCGGCATATTGAGATTGACCCTCCATCTGGCGGATACTCGTGGCGCAGGAAGAACAACTTCGGGAAAAGTTAATGTCAAAGTTGGGAGAATCCTCACTGTTGGGGAGCACGGAACCTTCAATGGCTTCGAGGGAATCCAGATGGCGTTGAATGCGGCACAAGACGGGGATGAGATAAGAGTTGAGCGCGGAGTCTACGGGGGGACAGGGCTTCTTGTTCCAGAAAACAAGGTTTGGCAGCATGGGATCAGAATCTCGGGCGGGTGGGATGAAACCTTCAGAGAGGCAACCAAGGATGCGGGAACTACAGTTCTTCAGGGGAAAGGTGGAGAAAATAGAATTCTTACCATATCTGAGTCGATTCACAGAGGGAAAGTGATTCTAGAGAACCTGACCTTCAGAGATGGCAGTGGAGGGGCAGTGAAGACAGTGAGCGTGACACCGACTGTTTTCATTAACTGTTCTTTTGACTACAACTCCGTTACAGGCTCTAAGCTTGATCTCTCAACTCGAGCGCTAGCCTACATGCAACTTGGGAGTGGTGGTGCGGTTGAAGGGAGCGCGAGTTTCACTGACTGCATGTTTTGGAAGAATTCGGCGGAGCACTACGGTGGTGCTGTGGACGGCGATGGGACTTATGCGAACTGCACATTCGTTGGGAATTCGGCAGGTTTCGGTGGTGCGGTGTCTGGGAGTGGAACTTTTACGCGTTGCGTCTTCAAGAACAACTCGGCTTCTGGCGCAAAGCAAGTTGAGGCCGGAACAGGTCTTGGACTGGGCGAGAAGTACGTTGGCATGGGTGGCGCAGCGAAGGGTGATGGGTTTTTTGTTTCCTGTGCCTTCGCGCGTAATTCAGCTGATCACGGAGGAGCGGCGAGCGGTAGCGCAACCTTCATCAACTGTACTTTTTGTGACAACAAGGCGGAAGACAAGGGAGGTGGAATTGAAGGTGGAGGTAGTGTCATCAACAGTGTTTTCTACAAGAATGTTGCTGCTGCAGAAGACAATGATATTGCGGCGACATCCAACATAGACATAGATTTTTGTCTCCTCAACTACCTCGCGGGAGCAGCGGATTATGGCCACAACAACATCATGGGTGATCCGAAATTCGTTAACGCGGAGAGCGGTGATTTGCACCTGCTCGCCGATTCGCCTTGCATCAACGTTGGCAGCTTATCCCCTGAATTGAAAAAGAGACTCGGAAAGCTCCTCCTTGATCTTGATGGCAAGCCAAGAGTTGTCGGTGGCAAAATAGACATGGGAGCCTATGAGTGGCAAGGTCAACGTTAGTCCCGGCAGCTAGTTCTCCAGCTTGAAACTCTTGAAGGTGAGTGAGCCATTGCTCTTTCCGCCCGGGCGCGGCGCCGCCACCAGGACAATCGAATCAGCATCCTTGAGGGAGAAGCGCTTAGTTCTGAAGTCGGGGTTAGTGATGTCAACTGAGCATACACGCTGGGCAGAGCCAGTGGTCTGAGATTGGACGGCCTGCCCCGGTGATCGGACACCTGACGGCATTTCCGTCTGCTGCGCGCCGATTGAGACCATCTCCACCGTTTGCTTCTGGTACTGCTTTGGGTTCTCCGCCTTCAAATACACGTCGAGCTTGAGGTCGCTCAGGTCCCCCGAAATTGTGAACGTGAGTTTCCGGTACGGACTGAGAGAATCCCATTTGAGGTATCTCCCGATCTCGAAGTATTGTTCCTTCCCTTCCTCAAAGGAAAAATCCACAGTGAAGCTCTTTTCTGCATAATTCCTGTGGATAGCCGCTCCTGCCCCGACTCTTTCGAATAAAAACCACTCAGAGGGAGATGAAAAGTAGTCTTCGTGGTCTAGGTCGGGGACGGGAAGAGCTTGGTCAACGATGCGGTAAACCGCAACACCACCTGCATTGAGTTCACCCCAACTCTTCTCAAGATTGAAAAACTCCGGATGCTCGTTCATCCATGCAATCTCACGGTAGTCGTAAGCCGCATAGTATGGCCAGAGCAGAATATAGTCTGCTTTTCTCTCCCTGAGTTCGCCCATCCAACCGAAGAAAGTCTCCGCGTGCGGAACGTTGGGATACCAGGTCCGGCGGGGGGAAACGTAGAAAACCCTGTTCTCTGCTCTCTCTCCGAAGAGCGGAGCAATAAATTCCGGCTGGCAGAAGGTGATTCCGGCTCCGGACGGCGCATTCCTGCTTATCCACTCGACCGCCTGTCCGACTGCTCCAAACTCCTTGTAACCGGAGTAATTCCAGGAACCTCCGTTTTCATTTCTCGCATCCAGGGCAGTCTTGAATCTCATGAAGATATCCGGCATGGAGAATAGGCAGGAGATGAGTATGGCGATCGAGGCTAGTCCGATGGCCGTACATCTTGCGCCTTTCTTGAGGTTTGAAACTACATACAGAAACGAAAGGTATGCTATTCCGACGAGGAAAATGACAAACCTTGGATGAACTATCGGATGGATTGCCACAAAGAGGAGAAAAGCAAGAAAGAATGAAAGGATGACGGACAGAAGAAGCCAGTTTCTTTTCTTCAATGAAAGAGCAAGTGCAAACGGAATGCTCACGTAAGCAAGAAGGAACTGGATTCCGAATCCATTGTGAGCTGAGTATGTGCCGAGGCCGCGGATACTCTCCCTGAAAGGAAACGCAAACCATCCAAGTTTTGTCGCAACGAACATCCCGACCAGGTTTTCAGGCGTTGAGACCTGCTCGATTCCCTGAACAAGCACAGACTTTCCTAGCGAGATTGAGTACGGAAAGATGGGGTTTCCAGTCTGTACGGCATTTCTCACATACCAATATCCTCCGAAGATAATTGCGAGAAGTGCGGCTAGACCCAGCGATTTGATGAGACCGGGTATCCTCTCCCGGCTTGAGAAGAAACCAAACATAAATACAAGGAAGAGGGGCGGAAAGAAAATGAATGCGCCGGGTTTCGAGCCGATGAGGAGGCCGGCGGCAATCCCTGAAAGAACGAGGTAAAGATTGCGCGGCTCAGAGAAATACATAAGGAGAAAAGCGAGACATGTCAGATAGAATGCGGAGACTATGCAGTCCACCATAGGAGTTGCGGACTGCAGGATTACGATGGGAGTGAGCACAAAAAGAGGTATTGCAAGCCTGCCCCGCATTCCGAGTTGAGACGCGGCTGCGTACAGGGACAGCGCGGCCATGAAAGTGAACGGAATCTGAACGAGATTGAGGAGCCTCACGCTGCCGCCGAGTAGAAAAATCCACAGCCCGAACAGCTCTCCGCCCATCGGATAGTAGAAGGCTGCACCGGGAAGCGGCGGCACGATAATCCTTCCTTCCTGCGCCCAATAGAAAATCGCCGGGAGGTGATACGTGTTCGCATCGCCCTCCCCGGTCGGAACGAGATAGCCATATATGCCAATGAGGACGTAAACGAGGCCGGCAAGGCAGATGAGAATAAGGGCATGAAGTTCGCGAGGCGGTTTTACGGTTTTCCGGTCACCAATCCTGGCGCGCAGCCGGTAAGCGGCGAAGCCAATGAACGCCGACAGAATGAACGTTCCCAGAAAAACCGGAATTGGATTGAGGAATCCGGGCACACCAAGAGCTATTTCCACAAGAGTTATCAAGGCCGCCAGCACTAGAGATGATGTCAGAAGCCGCTCAGACAGGCGCGGTATTTGGCTGCGAAAGCCCAGGTAAAGTGGAAGAAAAGACAGAATGGTCCCGGCAGCTACTTTGACAAGGGGAAACAAGACTATCGCCTCAACGAAATAACTAGCTGTTCAAACAGCCGGAAAATGTCTTTGTGCAGGGCCAGGTAAACGGCTGCGCTGAGGAAGAGCACCCCCACGCAGAGCCAGCTCAGCCATCCAGAAAGGGCTTCGTTCTCTTCTGCATTCATGACTGTCTCCCAATCATTGAAGCGGAAGACGGCACAGCGGCTAACGCAAGAAGCTCACGATCTCTGATGCCCTGAACAGGAATGCCTCAGACCCGAGATGAGGGAACAAGCCCAGAAGAAGGACGCCGAGGAGTGAGATGAAGACTACCATTCCTATTGAGGAATCTACTTTGAAAGGTGCAGCTCCTTCTGCGGGTTCTCTCATATACATTAATACAACGACCCTGAGATAGTAGAACACTGAGATAACGCTGTTCAGGACGCCCGCCACCGCGAGCCAGACGTATCCCGATTTTACTGCAGCGCCAAAAACATAGAACTTCCCGGCGAAACCGGCGGTAGGCGGTATGCCCGACAGGGCTATCATGAAGACTGCCATTGAGAATGCGACCAGCGGATTGGTCTTCGACAGTCCCGAAAAGCCGGTGAGAGCATTTGCGGGAATGTCCCTTTTTTCAAGCAAGAGCACAATTGAAAACGCACCGATACTCATAATTGAGTAAACGAGAAAGTAGAAAAGAAGCGGAGCGTTTCCTGCGCCTTCGAGCGAGATTACTCCGACCAGCATATACCCCGCGTGCGCTATGCTTGAGTACGCAAGCATTCTCTTTATGTCCTCCTGGGCTATCGCCAGGAGGTTTCCGAATGTCATCGTAACAAGAGCAAGGATTGCCAGAACACTCTCCCAGGTGTAGGGCAGCTCAGGAAACATCCAGGCCAGAATTCTTGCAAGTGCGGCAAAACCTGCAACCTTGGGACCTGCCGAGAGAAACGCAGTGACGGGGGTCGGTGCGCCTTCGTAAACATCGGGAATCCACATGTGAAAAGGAACCAATCCAACTTTGAATCCGAGGCCAACAAGAATGAGTCCGAAACTGACAAAGGAAGCGGTCTGCCCGAATCCGCCCAGGAAGGTTTCTTCCCGAACTCCGGCCAAAGAGAAAGTCCCGGTTGCTCCGAATGCAAACGCCATTCCGTAGAGAAAGAAGCCGCTCGCAAATGCGCTCAGGAGAAAAAACTTGAGAGAGGCTTCGTTGGATCTCGGGTCGCGTTTGTGAATTGCGGTGAGTGCCCACAGCGAAATCGAAAGAAGCTCAAGCCCCATGAAGACAACAAGAAGATCCCTGGCGGAGGCAAGGAGATTCATGCCGCAAGTCGAAAACAGAATGAGCGAGAAGTATTCGGGAGAAGGAATTCTCTCCCTTTCAACATATGGTCTCGAGAAAATTGCAACCAGGAAAGAGCTGAGAAGAAAGACAGCCCTCGAGTACGTAGAAAAACTGTCCATGAAAAGAAGCGGCAGCCTGTCTCCGCTGACAAGCCGGAAGTCGCTCGCCAGAGAGAGAGAAATCCCGGACAGGGCGATTGTGAAGAGAGTCAGATAGAGTGTGAGATCGGGAGATTCTCTCCTCGCGAAGACGCAGAGAAGAACAAAAATCCCACCAAGGGCAAGTATGAGCTCGGGAAGGAGCAGCTGAATTTGGATCGGTTCCAGTACCTGCATCAGTCTTTCCTCATTGAATCAATCTTTATCCGGGAGAGAAGTTCCGTATTTTCTCTTGCAGAATCCGCATAGCCGACCGTTTGGACTCTCTCAAGAAGGAGCCTCACCGACGGCTCGATTCTTGAAAGAAGCGTTGTCGGAAATATCCCTACCCAGAGAGTGGCGACGGCGGTTGCGATAAGAATAACCTTCTCTCTCAGGTTCAAATCCGCTACGTGGCGATTCTCGTCTTTCGTGATTGGGCCGAACATCACTCTCTGAAACATCCAGAGCATGTAAACTGCCGCCAAGACAACACCGGTGGCAGAGAGAACGGCAAACAGAACTCTTGCCTTGAAGACACCCACAAGAATAAGAAACTCGCTGACGAATCCCCCAAGGCCCGGCAAGCCGATTGAAGAAAGTGTGATTATCAGGAACAGAACTCCCAGATTGGGAACTGACTTCCACAGTCCTCCATAATCTTCAATCATCCTCGTGTGCCGTCTCTCATAGAACATACCGACGATCAAAAACAGGGCGCCGGTTGCTATTCCGTGATTGATCATCTGAAGAATGGAGCCTTCGATGCCCTGAATATTGAGGGCAAAGATTCCAACAACGGCAAACCCAAGGTGACTCACGCTTGAAAACGCCACCAGCCTTTTCACATCTTTCTGCACGGTTGCGACAAGGGCCCCGTAGATGATCCCGATTATCCCAAGAATCGAGATGAACGGAGCAAGTTTGGTAGCAACAACCGGGAAAAGCGGCAGAGACAGGCGGAGGAATCCGTAAGTCCCCATTTTTAGAAGCACGCCTGCGAGAATCACACTTCCTGCGGTCGGCGCCTCAACGTGCGCATCAGGAAGCCAGGTATGAAATGGGAAAACCGGGACTTTTATGGCAAAGGCGATGAAGAAGGCAAGAAACAGCCAAAACTCAACCCCGTATGGCAAAGGAAGGCCGTAGAGATCAAGAATGCTGAATGTCCTGATTCCGGTCAGCGAGTAGTTGAGAAAATGGAGAGCAAGAATCGCGACAAGCATGAGCACGCTGCCGGCCATTGTGTAAAGTATGAACTTGACGGCGGCATAGATTCTTCTGGGACCTCCCCACATTCCGATCATGAGGTACATCGGTATGAGCATAACTTCCCAGAACACGTAGAAGAGGAAGAGGTCAAGCGAGAAAAAAACGCCAATCATTCCGACCTCAAGGAGGAGCATTGCAATCATGAATTCCTTCACTCTTTCCGTGATGGCCGTCCAGGTGGAGAGAATCGAAAGTGAGGTGAGGAATGTGGTGAGGAGAACGAGAAAAAGGCTTATGCCGTCAACGCCGAGGAAATAAGTTACTCCCCACGCGGGAATCCAGGGGAGCCTCTCGACAAGCTGCGGACCCCCGATGGAGGGTTTGAAATAGGCGAGGAGAATAAGAGACAAGACAAACTCTGCCAGGGAGAAAGCGAAAGCAGCCGTCTTTATCCTGAATGGCTTCTTCGAGTCCATCGGAAGAAGAAGCACGATGGCCGCAAGCGGAAAGAACGTAAGAACCGAAAGGATAGGGAAAGTCATCGCACTAGTCCCTCATCTCGGGGCAGTGAGCCACGAGCCGGCTTTCGCGGGAAGGATGGGGAACCCATCCTGGCGAGCAAGGTGGGGATACCCAGCCCTTTAGAGGCTGGGAGGGGCAAGGATTCCCCACCCGGCTAGCCACTGGATGGGTCATCCTGGAGCGGAGCCGACGAGGGCTCATTGCTCCGAGAATAAGGCCAAGCTGCAATGTCACGTCTTTTCTCATCTCGTTAGCAGATACCAAAGGAGGACCGACGCTCCGCCGGACATGTACAGTGCATACCTGTGGACATAGCCGGATTGAAAAACCCGGAACAGTTTGCTGAACGCTTCAATAATGCTTCCGACGAGATTCACGATTCCGTCAATCACACGGTTGTCTATGAATTTCCAGAAAAAGTCTGACATCCCAAGGAGCGGCTTGACAATCGCGGCTCCGTAGATCTGGTCAACGAAGTACTTGTTGAAGGCAAGGTCATAAGCCGGCTTGAGCCTTTCCTTTATTCTCTCTGGAACGAGAGGAGACCTCACATAGAACCTGTGAGCGATGAGTATGCCTGCAATTCCTGCGGCAAGAGAGACTGCCATCAGTAAGACCTCAATGTGGACGAGCGGTTTAGCCGCCTCCAACGGTTCCTGGAAAAGTGGTGACAGAAAGTTCTTGAGTACGTTTGCGTGCTCTATCAACGGGAGCCCGACAAACCCGCCGATGAGCGAAAGGACACCAAGCGTGAGAACCGGAAAAGTCATGCTGCGTGGCGCTTCATGCACGTGCTCTTCAGCACCGCTTCCCCCCCGGAGGTTTCCCGCAAACGTGAGGTAGAAAACTCTGAAAATATAGAATGACGTCAGGAATGCCGTGAAGAGGCCGATTGCCCAAAGGACGAAATTTCCTTTTTCCCAGGCGGCGAGGAGTATCTCATCTTTGCTGAAGAAGCCTGCAAAAGGGAAGATTCCTGAAATGGCCAGAGACGCCGAAAGAAAGCTCACATAGGTTCTCGGAAGGAGAGCTCCCAAGCCGCCCATTCTTCTTACGTCCTGCTCTGAGTGAAGAGCATGAATCACACAGCCGGCTCCAAGAAACAATACTGCCTTGAAAAACGCGTGCGTCATAAGATGGAAAATGCCTGCACAGAAGGAACCCACTCCGCACGCTAGGAACATGTAGCCAATCTGGCTTATGGTCGAGTAGGCAAGGACTCTCTTAATGTCGTTCTGAACAAGCCCTATTGTGGCCGCAAAAAGCGCCGTGAAACCGCCAACCACCGCCACCACTGAAAGGGAAAACGGCGAGAGGAGATAGAGGACATGGCATCTTGCCACCATGTAAACCCCTGCAGTCACCATTGTGGCAGCATGTATGAGAGCGCTCACCGGCGTCGGTCCTTCCATGGCATCCGGGAGCCAAACATATAGCGGTATCTGAGCCGATTTCCCCGTCGCCCCCACGAAAAGGAGAAGCGTAATCGCAGTCATGATGCCTGAGCCGACATCGAATCTTGAGCCAGCTAACTTAAACACCTCGCCGAAGTTGAGCGTGCCGAAGAAATAGAAGATGGCGATCATTCCTAGCGTGAAGCCAAAATCGCCGATCCGGTTCACAATGAATGCTTTCTTTCCGGCATCCGCAGCGCTCTTCTTCTCGAACCAGAACCCTACCAGGAGATAGGAACATAAGCCGACCAGCTCCCAGCCCGCGAACATGAGGGCGAAATTGTCGGACAAGACAAGCAGAAGCATCGAGAAGATGAAAAGGTTCAGGCAAACGAAGAACCTTCTGTACCCCGGGTCTCCTTCCATGTAGCCGGTGGAATAAACGTGAATCAGAAAACCGACGCCGGACACGATAAGAATCATCACAATGGAAAGCGGGTCAATCAGAAGTCCGAAAGCCGACGAAAGCTCTCCCGACCTGATCCAGTTGTAAAGCACAAGCTCGACTGATCGTCCGTCAGGCGGAAGCGTAAGGAGCTGCTTGAGCAAAATCAGAGAGAACAGGAATGAGAGGCCGACCGAGCCGCATCCGATGATATCGATTACGCGTTTCTTCGGGCTCCTCACGAAAACACCGTTAAGAAGCACGCCGAGGAGGGGAAGAAGGAGGACTGCCCAGGCAAGCTGAAAGGTCGCGGTTGTCACCATTTCATCTCGCTCGCAGAGTCAACGTCCACAGTCCGTCTTCTCCTGAAGAGAACGACTATTATTGCAAGTCCAAGGGCAGCCTCGGCCGCAGCCACGACCATAACGAAGAGAACTATGATCTGGCCGTCGGATACTCCGAAGTGTCTTGAGAATGCGACGAGCGCAATGTTGACTGCATTCAGCATCAATTCGACTGCCATAAACACGACGATTGCGTTTCTCCTGACAAGAAAGCCAAGAACGCCCAGCGAGAACAGGGCTGCGCTCAGGATAAGGTAATATTCGGTCGGCACCATTGTCTATCCCTCTTCCTTCCTGAACACAACTGGCGCGGCAATCATGATCCCTCTTTCTTAACTACGACCACTGCTCCAACAATTGCAGCGAGAAGAAGCACGGAGGCAATCTCAAACGGAAGGAAGTACTGAGTGATGAGCTTCGTGGAAAGCACTTCAATACTTTCCGATCCGCAGCCGGCAGACAGCGATTGCCCTCTTGTGACTATCTTTCCGGCCGCAAGAAGTTCGAGACACACCAGGAGCACGACCGGAACAGCGACAAGAAGCTGGTGATAGATTCTCCCCTTTTTCTGTTCTCTCACGCTGAGGAGCATGATCACAAAAAGGAAAAGCACCATTATCGCGCCTGCGTACACTATCAACTGAAGGACGGCAACGAACGGCGCGTCAAGAAGCAGGAAGACGACGGCAACAAGAAAGAGAGTTGCTATGAGCGAGAGTGCGCTGTAGACGGGATTTCTCTGCACGATGACCATCAGTGCAGACAGAATCGAAAGACCGGCAACGACGATGAAGATCAGGAGCTCCAAATTATTGTCCTCTTCCCGCTAGAAAGAACGCGGTCGCAATGACGTTGAGTACCCCGATAGGGAAAAGCACCTTCCAGCCGAATTTCATAAGCTGATCGTATCTGAGTCTCGGAAGTGTCGCCCGGATCCAGACAAAAACAACGAGAAGGAACAAGACCTTTATCCCGAACCAGAAAGGCGCCGGGAGGAAAGGTCCCAGCCAGCCGCCCAGGAAAAGAGTCGTAGCTATACAGGCTGCGGCTATCATGTTCGTGTATTCTGCGATGTAGAACATGGCAAACCTGAGGCCGCTGTATTCGGTGTGGAATCCCGAAACAAGCTCTGATTCCGCTTCAGGCAGGTCGAACGGCACCCTGTTTATCTCAGCGATGCTTGAAATAAGAAACAGGGCAAAGGCGACGGGCTGCTTGAATGCGAACCACATGTTTTCCTGTGACTTGACGATTTCGACAAGACTGAAGCTCCCGCTCAGGAGCACGACGACTACTACCGCCAGGCCAACGGACAGCTCGTAGCTGACCATCTGTGCAGACGACCTCAGTCCGCCCAGGAGCGGATACTTGCTGTTCGACGACCAGCCTGCAAGTACGATCGCATACACCCCGAGAGAAGTCACTGCCAGCACATAGAGTATCGCCACGTTTATATCTGTGAGGTAGAGGCTCGGGCCGAAAGGCACAACAGCGAACGTCAACAGAGCGGTGATAAATGCAATCACTGGTGCAAGCAGGTGAAGAAATTTATCCGCCTGCGATGGAAAGATGTCTTCCTTGAAAAGGAGCTTCAAACCGTCCGCGATCGGCTGAAGAAGTCCGTATGGGCCGACCCGGTTCGGGCCATACCTGTATTGAAAACGCCCGATGAGTTTTCTTTCGACCAAGGTCATGTAGGCCATGCCGCCCAGGACGACTCCAATAAGGATTAGGCACTTCAGAAGAAGGACAGCCAAAAAGAGTATTGTGGCGTTCATAGGCGAGTGGCTATTTCAATTCCTCAATGATCTTCTTAACCTTTTCGGGAGTCAGGCTTTCGTAATACTCGTCATCTATCTGCATCACCGGCGCCGTGTCACATGAACCCAGGCACTCCGCCGTTCTCAAAGAGAATTTCAAATCCGGGGTTGTCTCCCCGACTTTGACCCCAAGAAGAGATTCGAGAAACTCGATGATCGATTCGGCGCCCAGAAGGGAACACGAGAGATTTCTGCACACGGTTATGATGTGCCTTCCCGCCGGCTTCCTTTCGAACATGCTGTAGAATGAAAGGACCTCATAAACCTGTGCGGGGGTCAGCTCGAAAACGGCTGCAACTTCCTTCACGGAATCGTCGGACACGTGGCCCTGTTCGGCATGAACTGCATGAAGAGCAGGAATGAGGGCAGACCTCTTCTCGGGATATCTTGCGATGAGGACTTTGACCTCGTTGATGAGTTTCTCAGACAGCACAGCTTTTTCCCCTCAAACAGAGTCCAAAGGAATGCCTGCGGAGGAGAATGCGAGATCCCACCAAGATCTCAAAAGGGCTCAGACCACTCAAGCCCTCTTCTCCTCAGAGCATACAGATAGCCAACGATAAGGACAAAAGCAAAAAAGAGCATTTCCCAGAATGCAAACGGGGCGACCTTCCGGAAGACAAGAGCCCACGGATAGAAAAAGACGACTTCGACATCAAGGATGATGAAAAGGAGGGCAGTGATATAGAACTTTACCGAGATTCTCCCCCTTGTGTCTCCGACCGGATCGAGTCCGCATTCGTACGGGGAGAGCTTGGCCTGCGTAACGCGCCTCGGGCCCAGGAATCTCGCGAAAATAATGCAGATAATGGCAAATGCGAGGAGTATCAGCGAAAAAACCAGAATCGGGAAGTAGTCATGTGCAACTGCCACCTGTAACCTCCTCAGAGACCTGTGATTGACTTCACAGGCAGTGGAAATTATCACACACAAAATGCATTGTCAACGAATCAGGAGGAGGTTGTACAGCCAATCTAGAAATGTCCGCTTTTCATGTTCGAGCTGTTGGTGCTTCTTTTGCCTTTTGTTGGTAGGTATTATACTGCTCCCCTCTTGAGTGAGACACGGGGATAGTAGAGTATGGAGACTCAAGACAGGAGGGGTCATGCCCAAGAGCAAGTATTCGGAAGAGACGAAGATATCGGTAGTGCTGGAAGGTCTGAAGAGCGGGACATCCATTGCCGAGTTGTGTCGCAGGCACGGGATTTCAGATGCGTTGTTTTATCGGTGAAGGGATCAGTTCCTGGAGGGCGGGAAGCGGGCGCTGGCGGGGAAGCTTGGGAGTGCGGACGAGGAGTTGAAGCGGAAGCGTGTTTATCGGCCGATGAGGAAAGCCGATCTCCTGGGGAGAGAGAAATGCTTTAAGCCTGAACGGCCGTTGAGGAAGAAGCCGAGGTCGGCGTCCGATTGCATGGCCGAGTGCCAGGTCTTGGGGATCGAGCAGATTTTTACGACCTATGACAATCCCAAGGAGAATGCCGATACTGAGCGTCTCATCCGGACCGTCAAGGAGGAAGCGATTTGGCCATATGAGTTCAGGACCCTTGAGGAGGCAAAAGAGACGAGCGAGGCTGGACTGAAGTTTTACAACAACGAGTACTGCCACTCGGCGCTTGGATACAAAATTCCGACGGAATTCCTGGCGGTGTACTTGAGACTTCAGAGTTTGAAAGACGCGGCCTAAGCGATGAAAAAGTCCAAACCAAGAATCACAACAAAGTGTCTCGCTTTTCGGGGAGCACTACAGTACTACCCCGTCATGGTCGAGGACGGATGCGGGGGAGCGATAATCGCCTGGCAGGATTACCGGAGCGGCACGAACTGGGATATCTATGCCCAACGCGTCCTTCATGACATGCCCCTTGTGGGTGTAGCTGGAGCCAATAGCATACCCGTTGAACTGGGTTTCCACGGAAACTACCCCAATCCTTTTGGGCGGACGACTGTCATAAGCTATGCCCTTCCCGAAAGGCAGCATGTCACGATCAGAGTCTTCAATATGCTTGGTCAGCAAGTCGCAACACTTGGGGATAGAGTGGAGGACCCTGGCTTCAAATCTGTGGTGTTCGATGCGGCCAATCTGCCAAGTGGAATCTACACGTACCGGCTCACGACGGCTCCTGGGCCGGGAGAATCAGGGACATCATACGTGAGCGTTAAGAAGATGCTTGTGGTGCGATAAGGCATTTGCCGTAGCGGCACTTCAAGAAGTGTTCGGCTGAGGTGGGCTGGGGGGTAATGTTTCCTGGTTGGAACGTTAAGGGCTGTAGTGCTTTCTCTTCAATAGGAGGAGGTTGGCCGGACTCCTTACCTAAAATCAGCCGGTGTATTCCATAAAACTTACGGCGTTCTTGGATGTTCCTTTTACCGAATACATAAGCTTGTCCGCATCCTCGATCATCTTGTCCACCGAAGGCGGCATCTTGATGTAGGTCACTACGCCTATACTGAGACTCACCGGCCAATGCTTTCGGTGGAAGATATTGGTCAGGCGGTTCTGGACCTTGGCAACAATGGCTCGCGCCGCCGCCTGATCGGCTTCAGGAAACAACATTGCGAACTCGTCGCCGCCGAGGCGGGCCACAGAATCGGTCTTCCTGATGTTCTTGCGAATCGTGCCGACGAGCGCCATAAGTAGCTTGTCCCCGACTCTGTGGCCGTGAGTGTCGTTGACCTCCTTGAAATTATCAATATCAAGATAGGCAATGCTCAAAGGATGATGGTAGCGTTCGGAACGGCTGATCTCGGCCTCGGCAATCTCTCCGAAGGCAAGTGAATTGAGCCCGCGGGTCAGAGGATCGATCCGGGCCAGTTGGTATTGATGCTGAAGGGCACGCCTGAGAGCCGATATCAGGACTGAGACGATGATCAGAAAGACCAGCCGGGAGAAGAAATTCCACGAATAGACGAGCAGGCCCGGGCCGACTCGTCCGGCTGCGAAATCAACGTAGAGCCAAATCCCCGCGTTGATTGCCGAGATCCCGATGCCTGCCATCCTACCTACAAACCAGGCGGTTATGGAGACGGGGATGAGATAGAGGAGAGAAAATGTGACATCAGGCCCCGTGTAGTAATCCAGGGCACCGATCACGGGCATCATTACCGCTGCGCACATAATCCAGATGATGCGATCAGTTTTGCTGACCTTGTGAACGCTCAGAAGCGATGCCATCTAGTCTCCCCGAATGCCGGGAATCTTGAGTCCTTTGAGGACGCCACTGACGGATACAAGCGGAGCGCAGATGATCGTGACAATGGCGAACTTCAGGATCAGCGAAGGAATTGGGGAAAGAGGCGGAACGAGAGAGGATGCCCCGAATGCGATCAGGCAGACGGCAAAGGCGAGGAGGTATTTTCCCCATGTATAGTTGATCGGGAAGAGACTTCTTGCCTTTATGTGATAAGAGACCGCGAGAAAAAGATGCGCAGAAATCAGTGCCAGCGCAGCACCGTAGGCGTGCAATCTCGGTATCAGGATGAGATTGAGAACTATGTTGATCGCCGCAGTTGCGAGACATGCGGGCGCAACGAATCCGGTTTTCTTCACTTGCAGCATCACATTCCCGGCCGGGTGGGACACGAGATAGAGGAACGGGGCCACAACGAGAAGCGGGACGATTTTTCCGGCCTTCCAGAAGGTAGCGTTGTGTGTCATTGCCCTGATAACTTCGAAGCTTCCGGTGGAGACAAATGCCGCAAGAATTCCTCCTGCCAGGAAGAAATAGAGCAGGGACTTTGCGTAGAAGTTCTTGAGTTCTTCGTCATTTTTTCTTTCGGCCGCAAATGAGAATGAAAGCGGCGTCCAGTAGAGCCCGATCGGCGTCAGGAGCACAATGTTGAGCAGATTCGCGAACCTGAAGGCAAGAGAATAGACGCCGACGGCCTCAGTTCCCAGATAATGATTGAGCGTGAACTTGTCAAACGAATCAAGCACGATGAAGGAGAGAGTGGAGAAAACGTACGGGAAACCCAGGCGGAAGAGCTCGCCCAGGCAGGACTTATCGAACGAAAACGATACGTATTTCTTTGAGTACACGAAAAGACCGGTAACGGTGATGAGGTAAGCGAGTATTGACGACTCGAAGTAACCGTTTACGCCTCTTCTCAGGACGCCGACAAAGATAAGCTTGAACGAGAAATCGAGAACAAAGGTCATGAGAGAGAAGAAGACGTAAAGTGCGGCTTTCTTCTCAAGCCTGAGCATGTGAAAGGGGACATCTTTCAGAACATACAGGACAAGGAAAATGCCGAGCAGGCGCGGAGTTCCCACCCATCTGGTCGTCTTGAAGATGTGTATCGCGACCGGGGTCGAGAAGATGATGAGAGCCAGACAGAGAATGGCGCTTGCAAAGAGATGCCATCCCCAGAGTGTTCCGAGAAGCGCTTTCCTCTCCTCCGCGGTTTTTTCATAGTAGAGCCTGTAGAGTCCGCTCACGAGGCCGACATTTGCAACGACTGTGAGAAAGACATTCAGCGTAAGAGAGAGTGAAATAATACCGTATTCAGACGGAGTGAGGAGATTCAAATAAAGCGGAAGGAGAATGAAGGAAAGAACAGACTGAGAGATGCTCCCGAATGAATAAGTGAGAAATTGCCTGACAGTCTCTTTTTTCATCTGGCCCGCTAGAATATATTCAGGCCCGACTAATGTCCAGTTTTTGAGAAGAGGCCGACGTGCGTCAGGTTCCAGCATGATTCCTTGACTTGGGCGTTGCCAGTGAATAGACTCTGGGATCATGTTGAGAAAAGCTCTTACCGAAAATCTCTCGATCAAGATCGCATCCATTCTTATCGCCCTTCTTGTCTACCTCCATGTGTACGGTGAAGCCGAACACGAATACGAACTGGGCGTACCCGTCAGGATTGAGCAGCTTCCTCAGTGGCTGAGCTATTCAGGGTATGTCCCGGAGAACGTGAGAGTAAAGGTCAGGAGCAGCGGCAAACAGCTCCTGAGACTCAAGATTAAGAGGGCGCTAATTCTGCTGGATTTGTCTCAAGCAAGAAAAGGGGCTTTTCAGAGAACGCTTGCCACGGACGATGTTCTTCTCCCGTCAGGGTCAAGAGCTGTCGTGACGGAGATTGTTTCACCGAAGACTATTGCACTCGACCTGGATGTCCGGGTGGAGAGACGAATCGTTGTGGAGCCTGTCATTACCGGCGAGGCGGCAGGAGGATTCTGGGTTTCGCGTAAACCCGATGTCCAGCCCGACACTGTCACTGTAGCCGGACCCGCAGAAGTCGTCAGGCGAATTGTCTCGGTCATGACCGAGCCGGTTGACATATCCGGAAGAGATGAGGCAGTTTCAAAGGAAATCGCCATCAATCTTGAGGGAAGACATATCCTCTGTACTCCCGATAGAGTGAAGGTGAGAGTCCCCATCGAGAAGAGAAAGTAGGCCGGGCTGCGAGCAGGGCGTAGCGCTCCTAACTTCTCGTGGAAAAAAGAATTGACTTGCTCCGGGGCGGGTGGTAGTTTGTCCGTTCGTAAATCCATGCTCTACTGGAATACCGGAAGTTGCTCTCTTGATTCAGACAAGAGCCAGGGAAATTTCAAGATTGAGAGAGGGGGTTTTGGTATGACGAAGGGAGACATTGTTGACCGCATTTCTGAGAAGACAGGCCTCCCCAAGAAGGATGTAGCGGATACAATTGACGGATTTCTTGAGGTGGTGAAGAAAGCATTGGTCGATGGGGATCACATCGAGATAAGGGGCTTCGGGACTTTCAAGGTGAAGGATAGAAAAGAGAGGCTTGCCAGGAATCCTAGAACGGGCGAGTCGGTTCCCGTGCCTCAGAGAAAAGTTCCGAATTTCAGATTTTCGAAAGAGCTCAAAACCGAGGTTGCAGGCAGCTAGCACGACTGCGGATAAGTCAAGACTCTCCGGGCCGAGAACCCGGAGAGTCTTTTCTTGTCTTGAAATTCCCCGGCAGAGGCCCGCAGGCCTTCCTGCCTTGCACGTCCTAGTTGCGACTCTGCCTCAAAGCAAGAAGCCGCAGGAGATTGAGGATGGCTGCAACTGCTGCGGCAACATAGGTCAGGGCAGCAGCATTCAGAACCTTCTTTGCAGAACCTAACTCGCCCTCAATAAGATACCCTCCGTTTTCGAGCTGCAAGAGAGCTCTCCGGCTCGCGTTAAACTCGACAGGCAGGGTAATAACCTGGAAAAGAACAACAATCGAGAAGATCAGAATCCCGAGGTCAATGAGCTGCATCTGACCCAAAATGAATCCCAGGATAACCAGCGGCACGGCAAGCCAGTTTCCGATGCTCACGACAGGAAAAATTGCATGCCTTGCAACAAGCGGGAAATACCGTTCGCTGTGCTGAATGGCGTGACCCGCTTCATGGGCAGCAACTCCTATGGCAGCAACCGAGGACGAGTCAAAGATGTTGGGAGAGAGCCTTATGACTCCCTTCTTGGGATCAAAGTGATCAGAAAGGAATCCCTGCGACTTTTCGACCTTGACATCGGTTATCTGGTTGTTGTGAAGAATCAGTGTTGCGATCTCCCGCCCCGTCTTCCCCTTCATGGACGGAACCTTGGAGAATTTTTCATAGGTTGCTCTGACTTTGTATTGGGCGTAGATTCCAAGAATGAGAGCCGGTATCAGCAGCACCATCGTAGGGTCATAGAAAAAAGGAAACATTATTTTTCACCTCCTGGCGTCTTACAACAGCAAATGCAGAGGAAAAGTTCCAGCTTTTCGCCTACTGTGATATGTTAGGTTACGGGTTAACTGCCTGTCAAGGTTGCCGGATTGTCTTTGAAACCTCTCCCCAGGAGGAGAGGTTTGGAGGGAATCGTGCCCCCTCACCCTACCCTCTCCCCAAGGGGAGAGGATAAAGGTGAGGGGGATTGGGGTGAGGGGGAGCGCATGGCACGTGAGTCAAAAAAGTCGAGGCGGACGAGGACATCAAAGATTCTGCGTACCCTTTCACGGCTTTATCCTGAGGCCGGAACTGCGCTCAGGCATGAGAATCCCTTTCAGCTCCTTGTGGCCACGATTCTGTCCGCCCAGTGCACTGATGAAAGAGTGAATACGGTCACGCCGGTTCTCTTCAGGAAATTCCCGGGGCCCGACGAAATGGCGAAGGCCGCTCCAGGAGAGATGGAGAAGATCATCAAGTCCACCGGATTCTTCAGGAACAAAACAAAGAGCGTAATCGGATCGTCAAAAGCCATCGTTGAGAGATTCGGCGGCAAAGTGCCGTCAACAATGGAGGAATTGCTGACACTGCCGGGTGTCGCCAGAAAGACGGCAAATGTCGTTCTCGGAAACGGCTTCGGAATCGCGGAGGGAGTCGTGGTGGACACGCACGTCCACCGGCTCTCAAACAGACTCAGGCTCTCGACACAGAAGGACCCCGTGAAGATCGAGCAGGATCTAATGCTGCTTTTCCCGAAAAAGGATTGGATAAAAATAGCCGACGTTCTCGTGCTTCATGGAAGAAGCATCTGCAAGGCGAGAACTCCGCTCTGCGGCAAGTGCGCAGTCAGGAAGGACTGCCCCTGTGCTTCTCATCTCAGGTGAGGGAAGGAATTCTTGTCCAACTGATTGGACCTCTTGACGAAGGTCGATCAAACGCGGAT
The DNA here is from genome assembly GCA_030017955.1 of Candidatus Eisenbacteria bacterium. Lineage (NCBI taxonomy): Bacteria > Candidatus Eiseniibacteriota > Candidatus Eiseniibacteriota bacterium. The sequence continues at coordinate 274 of JASEGR010000007.1, read as the reverse complement.
GACACAAGTGGATGGTGGGCCAAATCGAGAGATGGATTTGCGGAACTCAAGTTGTCGTGTCCGATCAACAGGGTTGGGTTGCTTGAAAGACTCCCCATCTAAGGTTTACGTATTTGGGGTTTCTTGCCTTCCAGGATGCCCGCAATTGTTCGCATCTGAGTTTCAGATACTACATAATATTGCGGCAAGAGCTTGGGCAAATCCTATTCAATTAGAAACTTCTGTTAGGGAAAGTTGAAAACCGGACTATTTAAGGTTCAAAACCGGACTTTTG